>SVOI01000016.1 GCA_015066465.1 Oscillospiraceae bacterium | reverse complement strand
GCACAGACTGTTATGCCATCTGTTACACTTCCTTGTCATTTAGCTTTATTCCACAGTGTTGACCCTGAACGTCACGGCATTTTGTCAAACACCTTTGTTCCGCAAGTAAGACCTATCGAGAGTCTTTTTGACAGACTCGATAATCACGATAAAAAATGTGCGTTTTTCTACACTTGGGAAGAACTCCGTGATTTAAGCAGACCTGACCATCTTCACACGGCACTTTGCTTAAATCAGCATAAACAAAGTGATACAGATACAAAAATTACAGATGCGGCAATTAAATATATAAATGAAGAAAATCCTGACTTTTTGTTCCTTTATTTAGGTGAAACAGACGAAGTCGGCGGTCACGATTGCGGCTGGATGAGTGAGCAATATATGAAGAGCGTAAGTAAGGCTCTTTCTTGCACAGAAAAACTTAAAAACAGTATTTCTGACGATTACACAATAATTCTTCTTGCAGACCACGGTGGTCACGACAGAAGCCACGGCGACAACATTCCGGAAGATATGACAATCCCGATTGTATTCTGTGGCAATCGCTTTGAAAAGAATAAAGAATTAGGTGCAATTTCAATTAAAGACGTTGCAGTTACTATTGCAAAACTTCTTGAAGTTTCCCCTGCAAAAGAGTGGGAAGGAACACCTGTTATCTGATTTTCTCACGAAAATCAGATAAATTAAGTTTGCTCTTTCGAGCAAGTGAAGTTGCTTCGCAGTGAAGTTTGTCCTTTGGACAAATGAAGTTATACCTGACGGTATAAATAATGTTAAAGGTGCACTCCGATTGAAAAATCAATCGGAGTGATTTTTTATTTCAACACCCTTATAGTAGTGCTTTAAAATCTCGTCGTAGGTACTGCCTTGACGTGCCATATAATCTGCACCATACTGGCTCATACCTACACCGTGACCGTAGCCACTTACATTGAAGGTTACTTCATCTTCGGTTGTGGTAATTTTAAATGCGGGACTTCTTAAAGAAAATGCTGTGCGCATATTGCTGCCAGTTACTTCCTTTGAATTGATTTTTATTGTTAAAACAGTACCTGCTTTTGTTGTTTTCGGTTTACCGATTATCTCTGTTAAATCTGCTTTAGAGTCAATAGAAACGCCTAAATCTTTCATAATAGAAATAAACTGTGATTTTGAAAAGGTGACAGTTGAAGAATATGTTGGTGAAAGCTTGTCACCCTCACTTTTTACGCTTACAAGATAAGGTGTTTTGCTACCCCACACGTTTTCTGCACTTTCTGTTGTACCAGTACAGATTGCCGAAAAAGCGGCAACACATATTTTTTCATCATAGGTTATATATTCGCCGAGAACTTCAGTAACTACACTGCGGAGTTTGGATTCATATTTGTTGAAATCATCGCCCCATTTTTCTTTTCGCTCGTCTTCTGTTATATAAGCCTGATGAATGGTGATGTCGTTTGAGATATCTGCACCATTAATTTTACTTTTATCGCTACTATTTTTTAGTCGTATGCAGTTTGTGTAGCAAGCGACTGCTTGTGCCTTCAAAGCTTCTTCGTGATAAGATAAAGGCATTTCTGCCGCAACACTACCACAAACGTATTCAAACTCGCTCATAGTAATATTTTTGTTATGGTTACTTAAGAATACTGTTATTACAGATTCTTCAGATGTGTCGCTGTCAGTTTTATCAATGTTCCCAGAATTGCTTTGTGTGTTTTTCTCGTTGGCGATTGTTGTACTGCTATCTGAAGCGACATCACCCGAAAGAACTGCAACTGGTGTGATTATCAGCGAAATGAATATAAAAATGATTGAAACAACGTAATTTTTCATAATATTTTTACTTTTCTCCTTGTGTTTTTTTTATTGACTTTTCTTTTAATATGTTATAAAATAATATGAATTATTTTTTCATTTAATAACTTTGCGACAAAAGATTGGAGTGAACATTTTGCCGACATACATTTCACCTATTCCGAATGATGCACTTTCTTCACTTTGCGAAGAAATCAAAAAAAACAGTGAAATATCATCGGAATACTTCGAAAGATTTGATGTTAAAAGAGGTCTTCGTAACCGCGATGGTAGCGGTGTTATGGCAGGCTTAAGTAAAATATGCTCGGTACAAGGTTACTATATTAAAGACGGTGAAAGAACACCGATGGAAGGTAAGCTTATTTATCGTGGTATCGATTTAAGAGATATAGTTTCAGGTTGCAGAAGTGAAAACCGCTTTGGTTACGAAGAGGTTTCTTATCTTCTCCTTTTTGGTAATTTGCCAACAAAAGAGCAACTTGAAAACTTTAAAGGTATTCTTGCTGCTGCAAGAGAGTTGCCTGAAGATTTTATTGAAGATATGATTATAAAGGCACCTTCACCAAATATTATGAATAAATTAGCTCGTTCAGTACTTGCTTTATATTCTTATGATGACAATCCTGACGACTTGTCTATAGAGAATGTTCTTCGTCAAAGCTTGCAGATTTTAGCACAGCTTCCGACAATTATGACTTATGCTTATCAGGTTAAAAGAAGACACTACTATAAAAAGAGTATGTATATTCATCCTATTAAGCCTGAACACTCAACAGCAGAGTCAATTCTCTATACAACACGTTCAAATCGTACCTTTACAGATGAAGAAGCAAAGCTTTTAGACCTTTGCCTTATTCTTCACGCTGAACATGGCGGTGGTAATAACTCTGCATTTGCTACAAGAGTACTTTCTTCAAGTGGTACAGATACTTACGCTGCTCTTGCTGCTGGTATCGGTTCGCTTAAAGGTCCACGTCACGGTGGTGCAAATATCAAGGTAGTAGAAATGCTTAACTACTTAAAGCAAGATGTAAGTGATATTACAAATGAAGGTCAGGTTGCTGACTTCCTCAGAAACGTTATAAACAGAAAAGCGGGCGACGGTAGTGGTCTTGTTTATGGTATGGGCCATGCGGTTTATACGCTTTCTGACCCTCGTGAAAAAATCCTTAAGGCAGAAGCACAAAACTTTGCAGAGAAGGCTGGATTTGGTGATGATTTCAAGGCACTTTCACTTATTGAAGAGTTAACACCAGAAATTTTCGCAAAAGAAAAAGGTCAGAATAAAAGAATCTGTGCTAATATTGACCTTTATTCAGGTCTTATTTATCAGATGTTAAGAATTCCAGAGGACCTTTACACACCACTCTTTGCAATTGCACGTGTTGCAGGCTGGTCTGCTCACAGAATTGAAGAACTCATCGCAGGTAACAGAGTAATAAGACCTGCTTATAAGAGTGTTGCAGCTCCTACAGAATATGTTCCTCTTGAAAAACGTGAAACTACTGTAGGTTCTAATTCAAAATATATTCCTTTAGATGAAAGATAATTATTACATAAACATACATTAAGAAATTTAGGAAGGATTAAGTTATGAAGCGAATTAAGGGTGCTTATGAAGTAATTAAATTGCGCTACTTATTATTTGTTTTTGCTGCAGTTGCACTTGTAGCTTTACCGCTCAGAGTGTATCAGCTTTTAGCGTTGGTTGACCCTGCAACAGGTTTTTATACAGAAAGTAACGGAACTGTATATTTACTTTCTGCTTTACTTGTGTTGGCGGTTGGTGCATTTATTTCTTTATCGTTTATAAGTAAAGAGGTACCATCACCAGAATTACCAGAGGGCAAAAATCTTATTTTAGGAATTGCTTCCGCTGTGATGGTTTTAGCTTTTGGGGTGGATATTATTTCTATTGAAAAAGCTATTGTTCCGTCGTTAAAGAATTCAGCTCAGATATTTTTCAGTGTTTTTAAAACAAATATTGCAGATGCAGGTGGCGTATTTATAATATTACAATTTGTGTTTGCAGTTTTATCACTTGTTTATTTCTTTATATTTGCAGTCAGTCATCTTAATGGCAAATCATCATACAGAGAATATAAAATCTTAGCATTATCACCATTATGCTGGACTATAACAAGACTTGTTTCAAAGCTTATGAGTGCTATAAGCTTTTTAAGTGTTTCAGAGCTCCTCTTTGAAATATTTATGCTTGTCTTCCTTATGTTATTCTTCTTGACATTTGCAAGAATTACTTCAGGTGTTTTCACTGAGGATAGTATGTGGGGAATTTACGGCTACGGTCTTTCAGCAGCTATTTTCGCTTCTCTCGTAACAATTCCAAGACTTGTTATGTTAGCAGTAGGCGGCGAAACAGTTGAGGGTAATGGCTTCAATTTCTCAGACCTTGCTTGTCTTATTTTTATCGTTTCATATATTTTTGCTTCCTTAGGTGTTGGCTTTAAGAGTATGTTTAATAGCGATGGTACTTTCAGCTACAATGAAGCATACGATGACGATGATGAAGAAATTATCGCTACTAATGCAGGTATTCCAAAACGTGAAGAAAAAGAAGTTTTTGGTGCTGAAGAAGCTTATGATGAAGAAGATGATGATGCACCAATAATTCCTTCTGCAACTTTAGCTTCAGTTAAAAAAGATGCTGTTATTGAAGAGCAGAGAAAAACTGAGGTTCAGGAATATGCAGAAGCGGAAAACTTTGCTTCTGAAGAGGTTATAGAAGAAAGTAACGATATTTATAGTTACAGCAATCCAGAAGAAAAAGAAATTGATGATATAAATGAATTATCAGAAAATGCAGTAGAAACTCCCGTGGAAAGCTACTATGAACCAGCTTATACACAACCAGTTTTTGAACCTAAGAGTGCACCAGTTGTTACAAATACTGATGTATTACCACAGGAACCAGTAAAACGTGGCAGAGGCAGACCAAGAAAGAATCCTCTTCCTGAAGCTGAAACAGTAGTAAGTACACCTGTTATAGCTTCACAGGAATTACCACAGGGCGAAGTAAAGCGTGGTAGAGGAAGACCAAGAAAGAATCCTCTTCCTGAAGTAGCAGAAACAACTGCGCAGATTGCAGTTTCAAATGTTGCTGAAGCAACAGCTTCTGATGCAACAGAGCCAGTAAAACGTGGACGTGGCAGACCTAAAAAAGTTCTTACTCCAGAACAAATTGCTGAAATGGAAGCTCTCGAAGCAGCAAAACAGGCTGAAAAAGAAAGAAAGGCTGAAGAGAGAAGATTAGCTGAAGAAGCGAAGCAATTAGAAAGAGAAAGAAAAGCTGAGGAAAGAAGATTAGCTCAGGAAGCAAAATTAGCTGAAGCAGCAAGAATTGCTGAAGAAAAGCGCATTGCAAGAGAAGCTAAAATTGCTGAACAACAAAGAATTGCCGAAGAAAAACGTTTAGAGAGAGAAGCAAAAATCGCTGAACAAAAAAGATTGGCAGAAGAAAAACGTTTAGCAGAAGAAAAGCGTAAAGCCGAAGAGGCAAGAATAAAAGAAGAAGCTCGTAAATTAGAAGAAGCACGTAAGGCTGAGGAAGCAAGACGCCTTGAAGAAGCAAGACGTCAGGAAGAATTACGCCGTGCTGAAGAAGAGAAAAAAAGATTAGAAGAAGAGCGTATAAGAGCTGAAGAAGCTCGTAAGGCTGAACTTATAAGAAAAGCAGAAGAGGCTCGTCGTTTAGAAGAAGCACGTGTTGCAGAAGAAGCTCGCCGACTTGAAGAAGCAAGAAAGGCTGAGGAAGCTCGTAAGGCAGAAGAAGCAAGAATTGCCGAAGAAGCAAGAAGACGTGAAGCAGCAAGAATTGCTGAAGAAGCACGAAAAGCAGAAGAGGCTCGAAAAGCTGAGGAAGCAAGAAGACAGGCAGAAGAAGCTCGTCGTCTTGAGGAAATCCGCCGTTTTGAAGAAGCACGTCGCTTAGAAGAAGAACGAAAAGCAGAAGAGGCAAGACGTATTGAAGAAGCTCGTCGTTTAGAAGAGGCAAGAAAAGCTGAAGAAGCAAGAAGACTCGAAGAAATGCGTAGAGCAGAAGAAGCTCGTCGCCTTGAAGAAGCAAGAAAACGTGCAGAAGAAGAGGCTCGTAAATTAGAGGAAGCAAGAAGAATTGAAGCTGCTCGTAAAGCCGAGGAAGCTCGTTTAGCAGAAGAAGCAAGACGTAAGGTTGAAGAGGCAAGAAGACAGGCAGAAGCAGTTCGTTTAGCTGAGGAAGCACGAAAAGCCGAATTAGAACGCAGAGCTCAGGAAGCAAGAGCTGCGGCTAAATCAGAAGCAGTAGCAGATTCTATGAGAAAACCTGCACCACCTCCTATGGTTTCTTCTAAAAAAGGTGCAAAACCATCTGCAGAGCTTGAAACAAGAACTTCAGAAAAAGTAAGATATAAAGAAAAAGATGGTGAATACGAAGTTTATGAAGAATATATTCCTCTTAAAGGAAAAGAAGAAGTAGAAGTAGCTCCAGCAGATTTCGGCAGGCTTACCTATACTGATTTTGATGAGGATACTGGCTTCGACGATAACTTTGTGTTTAACGATTTTGAAGAAGAACAAGAGGATGATGGCGATTTTAGCTACGGCGTTAAAGTTGTAAGAAAGAGAAAAATAGGTGAAGAACCAAAAGATGAAGGCAAAGCACCTGTTCAGGCTATAGTTCTTACAGATGAAAACGAACCAGAAGTTCTTCCTGATATTGATGGTAAAAAAATGATGTCTCTCGCAGATATGAGAAAACATCAGAATAAGAGAAGATTCTAAAAGAATTCAATTCGACGAAAAGGAGTAAACTATGTTTTTCCAGAATATGTCGATGGCTGCACAGCAGGTTGCTATTCTTTACCTAATAGTTGCGGTCGGTTTTATAGCCGACCGCATTGGTATTTTTAAGCAAAGCACTGCTAAAATGTCAAACGATTTATTATTTTATGTTATAACACCCACAGTTATTGTTCAATCATTTTTAAATATGGAATTCAATAAAGAAACTATAAGTTCATTTCTTTTGGCATTCCTTTGTATGTTTGCAACATTAACAGTTGGTATTCTTATTGTAATTCCGTTTTTCAGAAAAGACGGAAGCAACTCAACTATTTACAAATACGCTGTGAGCTATGGTAATATGGGATATATGGCACTACCGCTTTGTCAATCATTACTTGGTAGTGAAGGCGTTTTTTATTGCTCAGCAGGTGTTGTTGCTTTTAATATCCTTTCATTTGTTCATGGTATCTGGCTTATGAAAAAGGGTACAGATAGTGACGAAGGCTTTAAAATCAAATCTATTATTTTAAACCCTGGTGTATTGTCAGTTGCCGTTGGACTTCCGTTATTTATTTTAGGTGTGGATTTGCCAGAAATTATTGGCGGTGCAGTAACTCATATAGCAAACTTAAATACACCACTTGCTATGATATTTTTAGGAACATATATAGCAAATGCGGATTTAAAATCTATGTTTATACAAAAGCAGAATTATATTGTGTCAATTTTAAAGCTTCTTGTGTTACCTGGGGTTATGTTCTGCATTTTTAAGTTGATTGGTATTACAGGAACACTTATTACTGCTTGTATGATTTCAGCATCAGTTCCGAGTGCTACTAATACAGTTATGTTTGCTGCAAAATATGGAAAGGATACAGGCGTTGCATCAACAGTTGTTGCTTTTTGCTCATTGCTTTCGGTGCTTACAATTCCTGTAATGATAGCCTTAAGCCATGTTTGATATAAAAAAACTTCTTTATTATGATATTTTGCCGATGGGTGTTTGTAGCTTCAGTAAATTACAAAATAATCTTATTTCTTGCAGAGCATTGGAGAGAGTTCCCGAGAATGCGAAAAGTGTTATTGTAGTATTGTTTCCGTATTATCTTGGTGATGAATATTACAAAAATCTTAATATTTCAAAATATGCAGTTTCAGAAGATTATCACGTAATTTGTGGCAAATATTTAAACGAAATAGCAATTTCTTTGAAAGAAAGCTATCCTGATAATGATTTTCAATGTTTTTGCGATAATTCGCCTGTGAACGAGGTTATGGCAGGTTGTCTTTCAGGAGTTGGTGTCAGGGGTGAAAATTCACTTCTTATTAATGAAAAATACGGTAGCTTTTGCTTTGTAGGCGAAATTGTTACCGATTTAGAAATTCCTTGCGAGGATAGAGAAATTAAATCGTGTAAAAAGTGTGGTTTATGTAAGAGAAAATGCATAAATCAGGCAATTACAACTGATGGTGTAGAAAAAGAAAAATGTCTTTCAGAGATAACCCAGAAAAAAGGCGAACTTACTGAAAGTGAAGCGAAACTTATAAAAAAGAGCGGTTGCATCTGGGGATGCGATATCTGTCAGAATGTATGCCCTATGAATAGTTGTATTGAAGTGTCACCTGTAAAAGAATTTTATGAAACAGCAAAATCCACTTACGATAGTGATGAGGATTACAACAAAAGTCGTGCATACTCGTGGCGTAAAAGAGACGTTATAAACAGAAATCTTAAAATTATGTTGTAAATTAAACGAAAATCAATTATAATATATTGTGATATAATTTGAATGGAGTATTTTGCGGAGGTGCTTTTATGAAACTTTTAGTTGGTATTGTAAATAACGATGATGCAAATGAACTTCTTAACGAAATGAATAAAGCCTCTTTTCAGGCAACAAAGCTTTCAACCTCTGGTGGCTTTTTGAAAACAGGTAATATAACGTTTCTTGTTGGTGTTGAGGAAGAAAGAGTTGAGGAGCTTATAGAGATATTCAAAAATTGTTGCTCACGCAGAACACAGATAGTTCCTACTGCACCACCTTTTATTGGTGAAGGCTTTTTGAGTGCTGCTCCTGTTGAGGTAACAATTGGCGGAGCGACTATATTTATTTTAGATATTGATAAATTTCTTAAAATATGATGATTGATTTAGAAAATTATAATGAACAGATAAAAAATGAATTTTTGAAAACTGTATCAGGTGGTAGACGACCACACGCTGTTCTTATTGATGGTGGTACTGAAAAAGAACGTGAAGATATTGCGTACCTTCTTGCAAAGGTTTACGTTTGCGGTAATGCGAGCGATAGTGAAGCGTGTAACAATTGTTCTTCCTGCAGAAAAGCAGATGAGAGAATTCACCCTGATATTGTGAAAATCAAAAAGCCTGATGACAAAAAGTATTACAGTAAAAAAGATGATGTAAAGCCTATTGTCGAAGATGCATATCAGACACCTAATGAGTCAAAGGTAAGAGTTTTACTTATTACTGAAATGCAACTTATGAAGGTGGATAGTCAGAACGTTCTTCTTAAAATATTAGAGGAACCGCCAAGCTATACTGTATTTATAATTACAGCAGAAAGTGCAAATAGTATTATTGGTACAGTTCTTTCAAGAGTGTCACGCTTCAGAATTGGCGAAAATAATGACGAATCAGAGCTTAGTGAAAAGGTTCTTAATATTGTAAAAGAAGTGTCCTCAGCGTTAATGTCGAGTTATGAGTATGATATAATAAAGGCGTTAGCACCGCTTGATGGTAATAAACAAGTGACTGTTGATGTTTTGAAAGCACTTTCTCTGTTTATACGTGATGCGCTGACACTTAAATATAACGGGAAAGTGTTAATTAAAGAATTAGAAAATGAAGCGAAGAGTATTTCTTTTGCTTTTTCTACTGAAGCGTTGTTAGAACGCTTTGATAGTATAAATGAGTTTTTAAAGTTAACTGCGGGTAATCCGAATTATACGTTGCTTGTAGCTCATCTTTGTACAAAATTGAAAAAATAAATTGATTTTTGGAGATATAATATGGCAGAAGTTGTAGGCGTTAAATTTAAAGAAGTGGGAAAGGTTTATTATTTTTCTCCCGATTCCAGACAATTTAACAAAGGTGATATGGTAATAGTTGAAACTGCACGTGGTGTAGAGTGCGGAGAAATCGCAATGGAAAATAAAGATGTTCCAGAAAGCGAAATTATGCGCCCTTTAAAATCTATTATCCGTTTAGCCGGTGAAGAAGATATAAAAATAACAAAAGCTAACAGAAAAAAAGAGAAGGATGCATTTAACTTCTGCGAGAAAAAGTCACTCGAATTAGGTCTTGATATGAAGCTTGTTGACGTTGAGTGTACTTTTGATGGCAGTAAAATTCTCTTCTATTTCACATCTGACGGCAGAGTTGATTTCAGAGAGCTTGTAAAAATTCTTGCTTCTAATTTTAAAACAAGAATTGAAATGCGCCAGATTGGTGTTCGTGATGAAGCAAAAATGCTTGGTGGTCTTGGTATTTGTGGCAGACCATTCTGTTGTGGTCAATATATGTCAGATTTCCACCCAGTGTCAATTAAAATGGCTAAAGAACAAGGTCTTTCACTTAATCCTACAAAAATAAGTGGTACTTGTGGCAGACTTATGTGTTGCCTTAAATATGAGCAGGATACTTATGAGTACCTTTATAAAACAACACCAAAGGTTGGTGCTATTGTTGAAACAAGAGAGGGTAAGGGTACTGTTATTGAAACAAATATTTTGGCAGGTACAGTAAAGGTTCAGCTTGAACGTCGTCCTGAAGCAGCACCATCTGTTTATTCTAAGAAAGACGTAAAGATTATAAAAGATGGTAAAATTCAGGTAGATAAGAGTGAATTGGATGCTCTTAAAGGAATTGAATAATTTTTATAAAAAAATAGAAATACCTATTGAAATTTTTTTAAGATATGTTACAATGGGTACAAACAAACTCGAAAGAGTTTTAATAGAAGAAGGAGGAGAGTAACTATGGCATACAAAATTACTGACGCTTGCATTGCTTGTGGCGCTTGTGCTTCAGATTGCCCAGTAGAAGCAATTTCTGAAGGCGATGGCATCTATGTAATCGACGCTGATGCTTGCATCGATTGTGGTGCATGTGCAGGTTCTTGCCCTGTAGAAGCTCCTGTTGAAGCATAATTTTAGCACAGAACTAAAACAGAATTTAACAGACATCTTACTTTTGTAAGGTGTCTGTTTTTCTGTTTGTAAAAAAATAATTAAATTACTGAGAAACCCTTTAATTTTCCTAATGTTTGTGATATAATTCTATGGATAATGGTGTTTTATCGCATTTTGTAGTGGATGGAGGCTTTTTTCGATGAAAAGGTTTATAGATATTACTGATTTTACACGTGAAGAATTACGTGAAGCAATTAACCTTGTCACATTTGTAAACGGTAATCAGCACGTTTATGGTAAAGAGATGGAAGGCAGAATTCTTATAAATGCTTTTTATAATGAAGACCGTAATGCGAAAATGGCTTTTACTACTGCTGCTACAAGAATGGGTGGAACTCATTTTGACTTTACCTGTAACGAAAATGAATCGTTAAAAGATGCTGTTATGACAATGTCCTCGTGTGGTGACGTTATTGTTTTAAATCACCCTAAAAAAGGTGCAGCAAGAGCGGCTTCTTTATATGCTACAATTCCTGTTATAAATGCAGGTGATGGTGGCAGAGCGTATCCAGTAAAAACACTTGCAGATATTTCAACTGTCTGGATGGAGAAAAATCATATTTCAAATATGAAAATAGGTTTTGTTGGTGATTTTTCAAACAATACTCTCGTTCGTGGACTTTTACAATGCCTTAATATTTATAAGGGTAATGAATTTTACTTTATATCAGTAAACGGTAAACCTATTACCGATGATTTTATAAATATTATGGACAGGCGTGAAAAGCCATTTGTAGTTTTCGATAATCTTATGGAGCCATTACCAGAGCTTGATGTTCTTTATATGACTAAGGTAGATAAAAGCTCATTTACCTCAGCAATTCAGTATGGCTCAAGAAAGCACAAGTTTATTCTTGATGAAAGAATGCTTCTTACAGCTAAAAAAGATTTAAAAATAATGCATCAGTTCCCTCGTGGTGAAGAGTTGGATATGAGCGTTGACAGTGACCCGAGAGCAGTTTATAACAAAATGCTTAATTACGATGTGGATGCTGCGATGGCTATAATTCTCAAGCTCATTACAAAAAGAACAGGCAGACTTATAAAACCTGTAGAAGAAACAGCAACACACGATTTTAAGTGTTTAAAAAGTGATTGTATAACTTCAACAGAAGATTATTTGCCACCACTTTTCTACGAAACAGAAAATGGCGAATACATTTGCAAATATTGTGGTCAAAAATACGAAGCAAAGTGATTGTATGAAAAATAACAACGTTTTAATTATAGATGGCTCCAATAGACAAAATGGCTACACCAAAAAGCAAATAGAATATTTTAAAAGTATCTGTGAGACTGAAAAAATAATTACGTCTGAGCTTTATAAAGAAAAGTTTGAATTTTGTGACGGATGTAATTACTGTGAAGAAAATGAAAAATGTAAGCACAGAGATTTGGATTTGTTTTTCACAGAATTCGAAAATGCTGATATTATAGTATTTGCTTCGCCTTTATATAACGGAACCTTTTCTGCTCCGTTAAAAGCGTTAATTGACAGATTTCAGTTTTATTACACTTATTTTTATAAATATAACAAAACTCAGAAAATTGAGAAAAGAAGAAAAGCAATTTTGCTTCTTTCATCTGGCAGAGATGGTACAAAATGGCTTTCTGTTATGGAAGAGCAATTAAAATTCGCTTGTTCAATTTTAAATATAGAATTTGTAGGTTCTGCTCTTTGTAACTTTACCGATACAAAGCCACAAATAGAAAAAGCAGAAGAAGAGATAAAAAACATAGTTGAAAGGATTGGTAATTTATGAAAAGGTCATTGAAAAAACGCACCTTGATAATTATTGCAACAGTAGCTGTTCTTATATCACTTATAGCAACCGTCTGTGCAATAGAAGTAAAAGACAGTCTTTTCTATATGAATACACCGACCTTTATTAATACCAAAACCGATGAAAATGCAAATGGTTTTAATATAGCGGTTAAAGGTGAACTTAAGACTAAAGAAGACTATGAAGCATATATTTTTACTTTAGAAGAAAATGGTGCATTAAGTCTTAGCTTTAATCACCAGAGTGTTCAGGAATCAATGCTCGATGGCTGGCGTGTAACGCTTTATTATATAGAAAATCCGGATGATGATTGGTATGAATATAATGAACTCACATATTTTGATGCTTTCTGGACAGATGTAACTTCTACCTGGGGTGAAACAGGTGTGGAAGCTGGCACTTATTGTGTTGTTGTTGAACCTGGTCAACTCTTTTTAGCAGGTGACTTTGATTTAACTGTAAGCTTTACACCAACAGAGAGCTTTGAAAAGGAGTTTAACGATACAAAAGAAACTGCAACCGATTTAAGACTTAATAGAGTTATTTATGGCTCATCAAGTCAGAGACAGGCTGATGCAGATTTAGACTATTATAAATTTGAAATTACAAGTGACGGCTATATAGATATGAGCTTTGCTCACGATAATAGCAAGCTGCCACAGGTTGGTTGGGTTGTAAGACTCTTTACTGAGAATGATTATGAAATTGCTTCATTTGCTTCAAAGTATCAGGACCCAGAGCTAAGAACTGGTAAAATTAATTTACATCCTGGCGTTTATTATATATTAGTTGAAACTCAGGTTCAGGATGGTATGACTTACAGATTAAAGGTTGAAACAGGTCTTTCTGAAACAACTGAATTTGAAATAAATGATACACCTGAACAGGCAGAAATATTTAAAGAAAACAGTGTTGTGAGCGGTATGCTTGCACCAAAGGTAATGGGTCTTGATAAAGACTATTTCAAGATTACGTTAACCGAAAAGAGCTACCTCACAGTAAACTTTGTTCACGAATTTGATGAAAAAGAATTCGACGAAGATTACAACGGCTGGAACGTAAGACTCTTAAGACCTGAAAAGGATGGAACATATACAGAAATTGTTAAGCGTGTATCAAAATGGAATGACGAGGGCGTTAACATTACAGGTATGGGTCTCCCTGCTGGTGACTACTACATTTTAATAGATGCTGATTCAATGAGATATACGTCTGTTCCTTACAGTCTTACTTACACCTGTCAGACAGACTTGTTGTTTGAGAGTGAATCAAATAACACAAAAGAAACTGCAAACGAGGTTGGTACTCTTAAGGATTATTATGGTACACTTATTTCTACCGATATGAACTTCGACAGAGACTACTATAAATTCGAGGTTGACAGAGACAGAAATATTGCATTCCACTTCTATCACGACTATACAAACGAAAATGATTTAGCATGGATTGCAACTATCATGGATGAAAACGGCAAAGAAATAAGCAGTCTCGAATCTGCAAAGAATGAGTATCAGGTAACAACGGGTGTTATTGAACTTAAAAAGGGTACTTACTATATCCTTATTGAAAACGACCTTTATTCATCTGAAGATACTTATTGGTTCAGAATTGTAGAATAAAAAATAAAAATTATTGGGGGTGTTGACATGAAAAGAATTTTATCATTAATGTTGATGGTAGTATTAGTTTTAAGTGTATGTTGTTCTTGTACCACACCCCCGATAACGAATGACAATATTCTTCTTGTCACATCCTTTTACCCGATTTATATATTCACTTTAAATATTGTTGATGGCATCGACGAAATAAATGTAAGTTGTATGGCTGAGCAAAATACCGGGTGCCTTCACGATTACCAGATTTTAAGTCGGGATGCAAAGCTGATTGCGGATGCCGATGTGTTTATTATCAATGGTGCTGGGATGGAAGCGTTTTTAGAAGACGTTTATATGAGCAATGAAAATCTCAGGGTTGTTGATTCTTCAGAAGGTGTTCGTTTAATTGAGAATTGTGATGAACATCACGAAAATCATAATGAAGAAACCCATCACGACCATAATCATAGCGTTAATTCTCATATATGGATGTCGCCTGAAAACGCAAAAATTCAAGTTAATAATATTGCAGATAGTCTTGTGTCTTTCTATCCACAATATAAAAGTGAAATAGAGGAAAATAAGAATGATTATATTAATCGTTTAACTAAGTTAAGCGAAGAGTTAAGCGAAAAAGCGAGAACTCTTAAGAATGAAAATATAATTACATTTCACGAATCTTATGATTATTTAGCAAGTGAGTATGGCTTTAACGTTGTAGCAACAGTTGAAAGTCACGAGGGTTCAGAGCCTTCTGCAAAGGGACTTGCAGAATTGGTAGATATAATTGAGAAGCATAATGTAAACGTGCTTTTTATAGAGCCCGATTACAAAGGTTCTTCTGCTACAATTTTAAGTAACGAAACAGGCGCTGATATTTTAACGCTTAACCCTGTTATAAGGGGTGAGGTTTCACTTACAGCGTATGAAGATATAATGAGAGAAAATTTAGAAACTATTTTAAAGGCGGTGAAGTGATGTCATCACAGAACGGTTGCGGACTTTGCAAAATCTCCGTAAAGGATGTAGGTGTAAAAAAAGGTAAAGACGTTTTACTTTCAAGTGTTTCGTTTGACCTTTTCTGTGGACAGTTAACTGCTTTAATCGGTGTAAATGGTGCAGGTAAAACAACGCTTTTAAAATCCATTCTCAATGAAATCAAACATGATGGCACAGTCACCTTTGAGTCACATCACGGCGAAAAAATTGAAAATATAACAATCGGTTATGTTCCGCAACACCTTGATTTTGACCGCTCTGCGCCAGTTAGCGTTGAAGATTTTATGATGATTGGCAGAACTAATTTGCCTGTTTGCTTTAAAAAAGACAAAAAACAGTTGAAATCAATAGATGAAGCACTCGATATGGTAGGGTGTCTCCATTTAAAGAATAAAACACTCGGGTTTTTATCAGGTGGCGAAATTCAGAGAGTGATGCTTGCAAGCGCTCTGTATCCACTTCCTGAATTACTTATTCTTGATGAGCCTGTTTCGGGTGTTGATTTAAAGGGTAGCGAGAAATTTTATGAAGTTATTGCAGACCTTAAAAAGAATTATCATATAGCAATAGCAATGGTTTCTCACGACCTTGGAATAGTAAAGGAATATGCAGATAATGTTATTCTTATAAATAAATCTGTTCTCAGAAGCGGTAATGCAGAAGAGGTTTTTGCTTCAGCCGAATTTAAAGAGAGCTTCTTTCACGGATTGGATTGATTAAATGACTTATATATATAATCTTTTGGATTTGCTTCTGCCGTTTTCGTGGGCAGATTATGGCTTTATGAAAAATGCACTTCTTGCGATGCTTATTATTGCACCGCTTATGGGTATTTTAGGCACAATGGCAGTAAATAACAAAATGGCGTTTTTCTCAGATGCTTTAGGTCATAGTGCATTAACTGGTGTGGCACTTGGTGTGCTTTTAGGAATTAAAAATGAAATTATCTCTCTTGTGGCTTTTGGTGTGTTACTTGCACTTATTATTACAAGAGTTAAAAATAAAGGTAGCGCTTCGAGTGATACTGTAATAAGTGTTTTCTCATCAACTGCTGTCGCATTAGGTCTTTTAGTGCTTTCTTATGGCGGTGGTTTCTCGAAATACTCAGCATATCTTGTTGGTGATATTTTAAGCGTTACCAAGGGCGAGATATTATGCTTAAGCTTAACCTTAGTAGCAGTATTAATTATCTGGTCTCTGATTTATAACAAATTACTTCTGATTTCAATAAATCGTGAGCTTGCGGCAAGTCGTGGCATAAAAACTGTTCTTTACGAGAACATTTTTGTAATAGTAGTAGCAGTGGTTGTTATGCTTTCAATTAAGTCAGTGGGTATTCTTCTTATAAACTCACTTCTTATTTTACCTGCGGCAACAGCGAGAAATATAAGTAAGAATTCAAGAAGTTATTTGAGTGTTTCTGTTCTCACATCACTCATTTGTGGTGTTGGTGGACTTATAACGTCGTTTTATACTGATACTTCAGCGGGTGCTACAATAGTTATGGCTCTTGCAGTAGTATTTTTCGTAACATATTTATTCAGAAAGAAATAATGGAGGAAAAAGAAAATGTTATTTTCACAAGATATAGGTATCGACCTCGGTACTGCCAATACATTAGTTTTCGTTAAAGGTAAGGGTATTGTTATACGTGAACCATCTGTTGTTGCAGTTGATGAAAGAACAAACCCAAAAACTGTTGTTGCTGTTGGTGCAGATGCTAAAAGAATGATTGGTAGAACACCAGGCTCAATTACTGCGGTAAGACCACTTAAGGATGGTGTTATTGCAGACTTTGATATGACCTCTGATATGCTTAAGGAGTTTATAAGAAGAGCTATAAGTGGTTCACCATTTAACAGAGCAAGAGTTATGATTTGTATTCCATCTGGTGTTACAGAGGTTGAACGCCGTGCTGTGCACGATGCTGCAAAAAGTGCTGGTGCAAGATACGTAAGTCTTATTGAAGAACCAATGGCTGCTGCTATTGGTGCAGGGCTTCCTGTTCTTGAAGCAACTGGTAGTATGATTGTTGACATCGGCGGTGGTACAAGTGAGGTTGCGGTTATTTCTTTGGGTGATATTGTTACTTCAAAGTCAGTAAAAATGGCTGGTGACAATTTTGATGAAGCTATTATTTCTTATGTAAAAAGTAACTTCAATCTTTTAATTGGTGAAAGAACAGCAGAAGATATAAAAGTTAAATTAGGTTCTGCTTATCCTTACGAGGGTGAAGCAGCTATGGAAATTAAAGGTAGAAATCTTATGGATGGTCTTCCTAAATCTGTTGAAATTACAAGTGAACAGGTTCGTGATGCTTTAGCACCATCTGTTGACCAGATTCTTGACTCTATTAGATACACATTAGACAGAACTCCACCAGAGCTTGCAGCGGATATCTGTGAGCGTGGTATTATGCTTACTGGCGGTGGTGCTCTTTTAAGAGGCTTTGACAGATATATTTCTGAAGAAACAAATATGCCTGTTCACGTGGCAAAAAATCCACTCGACTGCGTTGTTAATGGTACAGGTATATGCCTTGAAAAAGATTTTCTTGGCTTCAATAAGAAGGGTTAATTAAAATATGAAAAGATTTCTTAAAAGTGACAGTTTCAAACGCCTTGTAGCAATAGTTGCAGTAATTCTTTTAGGTATAATCTGTGCGGCGTTTTCTCATAATGCGTCGTCACCCTTTACCACAGCAATGAGCTTTGTGTTTTCGCCTGTGCAAAGGTTAGCTTCAAGCTTCTCGAATGAAATGACAGGACTTTCTGCTTCCTTTACGTCTTCTTCAGTTTATATAAAACAGATAGAAGATTTAGAAAATCAGATTTCAGAATACAGAAAGCAGCTTGCTGATTATGAAGAGTTAAAACAAAAGGTTACAGCGTACGAAGAATTTTATAATATTAAAGTTCAGAACCCGGATTACGAGTTCGCTTATGGTACTGTAGTTTCAAGGGATGCGGCAGACCCTTTTGGTTCTTTTGTTATAAATGCGGGTTCAACTTCGGGTATTGAAGTGAATGACCCTGTAATTTATGGTGACTACGTTGTAGGTGTTGTAAAAAAGGTTAATTTATCTACCTGTGTTGTTTACACAGTTTTAGACCCAAGAGTAAATATAGGTGCTTATGAATCTGCAACAAGAGAATACGGCTATGTTTCAGGTGACAGTAAGCTTCTTAAAAAAGGTCTTTGTAAATTACAGGGACTTGACCGTTCAAGCTCAATAGTAAGTGGCGGTGTTGTTTGTACCTCTGGTTCTGGTGGTGTGTTCCCTCACGGGCTTATAATCGGTGAGGTAGAGTCAGTTACAAGTGATAAGATAACAACCTCTACTTATGCAACAATAAAGCCTTATACAGACCTTAATGAGCTTACAGATGTTTTTGTTATTACTTCATTTATAGGTCAGGGCGAAAGTGATATTTCAGAATAAAATAAAAAATCGAAACTAAAAGGTGGTGAAAGTATGAATTATAATAATAACAAACCTAAAATAAAGCGCAGAATTATTTTTGCAATTCTTATAATAATTACTGCAATAATTCAGAATACAGGCGCTCGTTTTAATGGTATTCTTTCTTTTCATGCTTTCTTACTAATACCTTTAGCGGTTTCGATTTCAATGTTTGAACGTGAAATCACAGCGGCACTTTTAGGTGCATTTGCAGGTCTTTTGTGGGACCTTTCAAGTGGTATTGATGGCTACAATATGCTTGTTATAATGATTATTTCTGCCGTGTGCAGTATTCTTATAAGCCGTGTTATGCGTAACAATATAGTAACGGCTCTCGTGCTTGGTTTATCTGCACTTTCAGTATTTATTTTTCTTTATATAATGATTTATATTGTCCTTGATGGTGGCGGTAATCCTATAAGTCAGATTTTCAGGTTTTATATACCATCATTCGTCTTTACTTCTGTTTTTGTACCGTTTTATTACTATATAATTAAAGCTATATTTAACTCAAACAGAACAGTAGAAGAAATGTAAGGATTATAAAGAATTAAAAGGTGAAATAGATGACCAGAGAACAAAGAAAAAGAAGAACTCAGATAGGCATAGGTATAATAGTTGCAGTCTTTGTATGCCTTGTGCTCTATCTTGTAAAGGTTCAGATAATAGACGGCGATGAATATAAAGCGGCAAGTGCTTCATTGGCAGTTTCTAAAACTACTGTGAAGGCTTCTCGTGGTGAGGTTTATGATACAAGTGGTAATCCGCTTGTTACTAACAGACAAGGTTATGACCTTGTTTTCAAATATGCAGATTTTCCGTCGTATAAGGACCAATCAAAAAGAAACGTACTTATAGCTAAGCTTATTCAGCTTTTTGAAGAAAATGATGCAGTCTGGCTTGACAGATTGCCTGTTGTTTATAACGAAAAAGGTAAATTGATTGTTGATAAAGAAAAACAAACAGAATTTGAGTATATGGTTTCAGAAAATATGCTTGAACTTCCTAAAGGTGTGAACTCAACACCAGATGAATGTCTTGATGCTCTTATTGAAAGATATGGATTAGAGGGTTACAGCCGACAAGAAGCAAGAAAAATAGCTTCTGTTTGCTTTGGTATGAAATATAACGGTTTTTCAGTTCCTGTACCTTATACCTTTGCAGAGGACGTTCCTGCTTCTCTTGTTGCGGTTGTCCTTGAAAACAGTAATGTTTTTATGGGTGTTGAAGAAGAAAGCTCGACTTACAGAGAATATTCAAATACCACAGCGTTTTCTCATATTTTAGGCGTTGTTGGTTCAATAAGTGCAGAAGAATATGAGTATGAAAAATTAAAACTTCAACAAGCACTCAATAACGATGAAATTACAAAAGAAGAAAAAAGTTCTTTGCAGAATAATGCTTACACTATAAACGACAAATACGGCAAAAGCGGTATTGAAAGTGTTATGGAGGAATATTTAAGAGGTAAGAATGGTATAAAAACGACAACTGAAGCTTCAGATGGTAGTGTTACAGAAGGGTATTTGATAGAACCTGAACAAGGTGCAACTGTTATTACTACAATAGATGCAGGGCTTCAGGAGGTAACACTTGAGGCGTTGGGTGATGCTTTAAAAGAAAATAAGAATTTACCATATTTCGGCGAAGCAGGTGCTGCTGTGGTTCAGAACGTAAGAACAGGCGAAATATTAGCGTGTGTGACATATCCTACTTATGATATTACTAAATATTTTTCCGACTATGGCAAGCTTTCTACTGATGCTGACAGTCCCCTCTGGAACAGAGCACTTCTCAGTGCCTATGCACCAGGTTCAACAATGAAACCGGCAATAGCTATAGCAGGTCTTGTTGAAAATAAAATAGATATGAAAAAAACTTACGAATGTACAAACTATTATACGTGTGAAGACCAGACCTTCCAATGTCTTAGTCGTCACGGTTATCTTAACGTTACTTCGGCACTTGAAAAGTCGTGTAATATTTATTTCTTTGAATTAGGTAGAGAATTAGGTATCGATAAAATGAATAAATATGCAGCACTTCTTGGCCTCGGTCAGAAAACAGGTATTGAGCTTCCTGAAGTTTCAGGTGTTCTTGCAAGTGTTGCTAATAAAGAAGCAAATGGTGAGACGTGGAATGCGGGTGATACCGTTCAGGCGGCTATCGGTCAGTCAGATAACCTCTTTACACCAATCCAGCTTGTAAATTATTGTTCTACGATTGCTAATGGCGGAACAAGGTATAAACCATATATGATTAAATCTGTTCTTTCTGCAGATTTAACAGAAGTTGTTTATGAAACAACACCAGAAGTTCTTAATACGCTTCCTATAAGCAAGAGTGAGCTTAATATTGTAAAGCAAGGTATGAGACAGGTGCTTACAAGTGAAGAAAACAGTGCTTACTATAACTTCCAGGATTGTATAGTTGAAGCTGCTGGTAAAACAGGTACCTCACAGCTTAAAAGAACAATTGATGATGGTACTGTAGTTGATTGTAATAATGGTTTCTTTATCTCTTATGCTCCTTACGATGATCCTGAAATTGCAGTTGCAGTAGTCGGTGAAAATGTAAAAACAGGTGGCGGTATGTCAACAGTTGCAGTTGAAGTATATAACTACTATTTTGGGCAGAAGAGCAAATATGAAGCAATGAATAAAAATAACGTGTTAATTCCATAAAATGATTTTGGTTTTTGAAAGGTAGGAGGAAAAATGCCAGTTATAATGGTAGCATCTGCTAAAGGCGGTGTAGGTAAATCTACTCTTTGTGTGGGTTTAGGCGGTATTCTTTCAGAATGTGGTAAAAAGACACTTCTTGTAGATATGGATATTGGTGTAAGAAGCCTTGATTTGTTACTTAACGTAGCAGAAAAAACAGTTTATAACTGGGGCGATGTGTTAAATAATAATTGTGAACCATCTAAAGCACTTATCGGTATTTCTAAAAATTTAACACTTCTTCCTGCTCCTGTTTCTATAAACGGAGATTTCAGTAAGGACGAAATGAAAAAATTAATAGAACTTTATAAAGGTAGCTTTGATTACATTCTGCTTGATGCACCAGCTGGAATTGAAACAGGGTTTATGCTTTCATTAAAATGTGCAGAAGAGTGTATTGTAGTGTCAACGCCTGACCCTGTAAGCATAAGAGCAGCAAGTAATGCGGCAAATCTTATAAGAAAATATGGCGTGAAAGAATTAAGACTCGTTTTAAACAGATTTAATAAAAAACAACACAGATTCATTTGTGTTGATGATATTATAGATTCTGTCGGTGCAAGATTTTTAGGAATAGTGCCCGAGTCAAAAGATATTGCTCTGACAGCAATTGGCGAAGAATTGCCTTATGATTCAAAGGGAAATATGGCGTATTTAAGAATTGCGAAACGTCTTATGGGTGAAAATATACCTTTTAAGATTAAAAATATATAGTTGACTTTTGAAAAAATAGTAGTATAATGTCGTTGTACCAAAAATATGTGCACAGTTTTTGATACCAATTAAAACAGGGGAGCTGACGGACGTCGGCTGAGATAGAAAACAACCCTTTTCTGACCCTTTAAACCTGATGCGGATAATGCCGCCGTAGGAAAAATATGAAGTTTGTCATTTCTCTCTACGGTGGTAATGTCGCCGTAGGGAGATTTTTATTGGAGGTCTTTTATATGACAAACTTAACAAAAAAACAAAAAAACAGACGTCTTACAGAGAGTGCTTTGATGTTGGCACTTGCAACGATTTTAGCGGAATTTGCAGTGTTCGAATTTCCTTTTGGCGGTAGCGTAACGCTTTTCAGCCAAGTACCCGTTATTCTTATTTCTTACCGTTACGGTGTTAAATGGGGTGCTGCAACAGGTCTTGTTATGAGTGTAATTCAACTTATTTTCGGTATTAAAAACTTCTCTTACGTAAGCGGAATAACAGCGTTTTTAATTCTTGCATTGTGCGATTACCTTATAGCTTTTACGGCTCTCGGTTTAGGCGGTATGTTCAAGAATAAAATAAAAAATGATGTTTTGGCAATTTCTTTGGGTGGCGTTGTAGTAAGTGTAATAAGATTTATCTGTCACTTTATAAGTGGTGCTACAATCTGGAAAGAATATGCTGAAGGTGCGCCAGTTTTAGAGTATTCACTTACTTATAATGCAGGTTATATGTTACCAGAGCTTATTATTACAGTTGTTGGCTTGGTAATTTTAGCTGGTATTTTTGACCTTAATTCTATTGAGTTAAAGACAAAGATAAAGAAAAAGGAAAAGAATAAACAGCAATAAAAGTAAATAATTTGTAAAACTCCTTTGATTTTTTAGAAAATGTTTGAATTTTATTACTATTAGTGATAAAATGAGAATGTTATTGAAAAATCAAGGGAGGTTTTTTCTTGAAAGACGAAAAAGAAATGAATGCTTCTGCAGAAAAGTCAAATGAAGAATTAGAAGCGACTCTTGACAAAACAGAAGAATATGCAGAAGAAGAACTTCACGATGAATTAGAAAAATTAGCTGAAACTTTCAGAAATGAGCTTAATAAAGCAAAGGAACAAGGTGCCGTAAAAATAGGTGAAGTAGCGGTTGTTGATGAAAACAATAATGTTATTCCGCAAGAGGAACTTTGTGAATGTTGTGGCGAACGTCGTAAAGATTTGAGTGTTTCGGAAAATTATCAGTATTGCTCAGAGTGTCGTGAACGTATGAAGCGTTACCCTATAAGCCTTGTAAGTGCTTTTATTGCTATTGTGGTAATTGTTATAGCATTAGCTGGTGTTGGCGGTTTTATAACAGATTTCAGTGGTTATAACAGTGCACGTCTTGCAAAGAATGCTGATAGTGAAAATAAAAAGTTTTCTGCAGTAGAGCATTATGACGAGGCTATAGCGTATTTTGATGAAAAAGACGTAGTGGCAAAAAAACTTTATAAAGATAGTGCTTTGGCTGTTTTTGATACATTACCATCTGGTGTGGCATCTTTTAACGAGGTTGCAGAAAGAATTGAAACATCTGTTACAGAGTTTGAAGCAAAGCTTCCTATTTATAAAAGCTATAAAGATTTAAGAGATAAAGCTCTCATAATGTATAATACATTCACAGCCTTTTACACAACCCTCAATAATGTTGAGTATGGCACATTCGATGAAACCGATAAAGAAACTATAACTAAAATTTATAACGATATAGGTGCTTTAGCAGATAAAGAAGTAACAATTAAATCAATGACCGGTGGTGATGATGAAACTGTTACTTATGATAAAGCAGGTGTTTTATTCTCACAGTTTATGTTCGCTTATACTTATGGCGATTTTGACAAGGCGTATGAAGCAATCAGTGCACTCTGGGAAAATTACCCTGAATATATTCAGATGTTTGGTTATGAATTTGCAGTTATTGAAATTCAATCTGGTAACCATAAAAACGCTTTAAAAATTGCTGAAGCAGTGAAAGAAAATAATGCCGAAGATTCTTCACCTTACGTAATATATGCTTATAGTGAAAGAATGAAAGGTAATTACGATAAAGCAATTAAATATACCGATGAGGGTATTGATTTAGATAGCCAGAACCCTGATTTATACAGACAAAAGGCTATTGCTTTAATGCTCAAGAAAGATTTTGAAGGTGCAAAAAAAGAACTTGAAGCTGCTCTTGGTATAAGTGAATACGGCGTTTTATATTACACATATTTAATTGTTGCAACTGAAGCTAACGATACAGAAACAGTTGAAAAAATAAACACAGTTTTAGAAAATGCAGGGCTTAAAAATCCAGAAAAGATACAGAATTATCTTGATGGCAAACTCACTTATAAAGAAATTTTTATGGAAGGTACAGGTGATATAGAATGACATATTTATATGTAGCAACAAGAATATTCACATATTTCGGTACCGAATTAAGAGTTTTCTGGGAACAGCTTGCTTTAAGATTTTTCAAAATTCCACAAGAAGATACAAGAACCTTTAAATCTTCTGAAATGTGCGGTCACATTGAGCACGAATTAACAAATAGTCTCAGTAGTTCTTTTATGGTTTGTTTTTTACCATTTTTTATGAACTTTGTGCTTGGTTGTTGTCTTTTGCTCACAGGCTCTTTCAGGGTATTTTATATTGGCGATATTTCACTTGTAAGCTTACTTTTTCTCTGGGTTGGTGTTTCATTACTCGCAAACTGCTCACCATCCTTTGAAGATGCTCTTTCATTTAAAGATTATCTTTATAGAAAAGAAACAAATATCTTTTTAAAAATAATTTTAACACCACACTTTGCAGTTTCTTATGCTTGTGCATTTTTAGAAAGATATTCTGTTACGTTTGTTTTAGCAATTGTATTCGCTTGGGTTTTCCCAACATTAATGAGCTTTACGTTTCCGATTATAAATCAGTTGTTGAATTAACAAAAAAGACCTTGTAGTTAAAAACTACAAGGTCTTTTGTTACATTATCTTTTCAGTTAATACTATTTCATTACTATCGGTAAATGTTGCAATAATTCCATCACGATGTGCCGTTGCATAAATCGGAACTTTTGCAACCATCGTTAAATTCCATTTAACGTTAGGGTAAATTTTGCCGAGAAAGTTTGTGCATATAGCAATTTCTGGTTTTAATTGCTTCAAAAATTTCTGCGAAGATGAACCATAATAGCCGTGGTGACCTATTTTAAGTAAATCAACGTCACCGATTTTTTCGCCGTAAAGCTCTTCGAGACCAGAGGTTTTTGTGAAGTCGGCACCTAAAAACGCCCTTTTTTCGCCTTTTGTAACAATGACACCAACGCTGTTTGCATTTTCACCGTTGCCGTTTAATTCTTTTGGTGTAACAGTGTTTATAAATTGTAATTTGAAATCGCCAAAAGAAAATTCCCAGTCTGGCAAATCTTCAATTAAAACAATATTTTTTGCTTTGATTGATTCAATTATAGAATTGTAAGTGGTAACGTTATCCCAGCCATCTTGCTCTAATTCTGTAGCAATTTCTTTGTTGTATTTTTTGAAATATGCTCTACCGATTTTTATTTGTTCATCGTTTATAATATCGTAAAAGCAACCAATGTGGTCATAGTGGTTATGTGTGCCTAAAATAAAATCGAGGTAAACTTCACCTTTTTTATTCTTAGCCACCTTTTTTAAATAGGCAATAACTTCATCTTTATAGCCTTCATACTCTGTCGTTTTTCTTGGGTTTTCATCACCCTCGCCAGAATCTATAAGAGCAAAATGTCCGTTGCTTTCAAGTAAAATGCAATCAGAGTTGCCTGTGTTTAGAAAGTGTATTCTGTCATTACCATTTTTATAGCTGAAATCTTCAACAGTAACTTCATATTTTTTTTCATATTTGTTGCAAAGAACAAGTGTAACAATATCTAAAATGAAAACTGAGAACATTACAAACGAAATTATAATTGTCGCAATGACGCGGGCTAATTTTTTCTTATCCATTCTCAGCACCGCCTTTGCTCTTATTAAAATATGAAAGTAAAATGTTAAGAATTATGCCGAGTATAATTGTAATAAAAATGTTTGTTGCAATAGAAATTATAAATAAAATGAAAATTGTAGCAGTGCTTAAAACACCATTTTTAAAGCTTTTTGCTAAATCACCGAAAGGCACTTGTTTCCAGGCGTTGACTATTAAAACAACTGCTGCTGAGTGAAGTGGAATTCTCATTAAAACGTCATCTAAAAAGAAACAAGCGTAAACTATAAGTAAAACAGAAACTGTTGCAGAAGTTAAAGAGTAACCTCTGATTTTATAGTTTCTTACAGGGAAACCACCCTGAATGCCATTTAAAATTGAAGTTGTACCAGTTGAATCTGTTCTTGTGTTTTTAGAATTAAAGAGCAAAAGCAAGGCACCAACAGAAAAAGCACCTTTAAAAGCATTCACATAGCTTTGCATTGAAAAATCAAAGTTTGAGTTGAATGATGGTAAGAAAAATGATAAATCACTTTGAGAAATAAAGTCAAAATTATCTTTTAGTTCATTTATCGGTGTGTATTCAATTTGAGGATTTAAAATAAAGTTTAAAATGAGTGGTAATAATAACGAGAAGAATTCTGCTGGTAAATATTTATTTGCTTTTCTGAATTTGAAAGGGTAGGTAATCATACAGAAAAGTGTAATTGTGCCATAAAAGACACCACGCCAATTAGGGTGGAAGCCCAAAGAACGATATGTTTTTAAAATTTCAATTACTGTAAAGCCTTCTGCACCGATTCCAAAATAATGAGTTGTTAAAAGTGCCGTAACAGAAAAAGCAAGGCTTAAGCTTAAAGCGCTTTTTACAGCTGGGTCAATTTTATAAGTTTTAAATTTTTTGCTAAGTGCAATAAATATTAATCCGCCAACAATTACGGCGAATGGTAAAAGTGCATTAGTATTTGAAGATAAAACTAAAAGAAGTGGTACTGTAAAAAATGTGTCAGGAGCTAAAACCTCTGACTTTAAAGTTACGGAAATAATAGAAGATGTTATTGCCGTAACAAGAGCGTACCATATATTAAGTTGTAAAGAAACGGCAAAGCATAATGAATAAGAAAAAATAAATAAAAATGCTGTAATGCCATAGCTTATATTACTTATAATTTTGTTGTTTTTAAGCATTTTTTTAATCCTTTATATAAATTGAAACGAGATTATTTTACATTAAAATCATCAATATAACAATACTTTTTTGAAAAATATAGCAATTAAATTCGTTTGTTTCTTTTATTCTATTGACTTTTTGTAAAATTCATTCTATAATTACTGTAATTAGTCGAAACGCAGTTGCGTTTCGCGAAAGCCGATTTTTCGGCTTTCAGCAAAATTGTTTTCCCCAAATACAATTTTGCAATACAGTTATTGAAAGGATTATAGTCGGATTTTCAAAGAAAATCCGATACCAAATATATGATTTGGTATCGAAACAGCGCAAATTTACGCTGTTTCGACTAACTATAATCGTTATAATAAAACAGATTTTGAAGAATGGAGTGGGATATTATGAAATTAACCCCTGCAATGAAAATTATTTTAGCAGTAGCAGCTATTTGTATTGCAATCACACTTATTACAACAAACAATATTGCAACTGTTATGGTTCTTTTCGGACTTAACTCAACACCTGTTGCTTCAACTGGCACACAAAGTCAGGCTGTTGTGCAACAACAGGGCACAGTACAACAACCAAGTGGTACTGTTTCAGGTGATACAGGTTCTACAGGTAACACTGGTACTGTTACACCTACACCAGATGCTACACAACCAAGTGGTGGGGCTACAACACAAACAACACCAAGTGGTAACACAGGCTCAACAGGTACAACTGATGACAAGAAGCCTGCTGATAATAGTGGTTCTGCACAATCAGGTAAGCTTTCTGACCAACAAGTTGTTGATTTGTATAAAAAAGCAGTTGGTGCTGCAAGAACAAAAGCTTCTTCAGTTGTTAGAGTTAAAGATGGTGCTATTAACTACAAAGGTATTGTTGAAGCAGGTGCTCTTTCAAGCGTAGGTAGTAGTTTGATGGGTGCATTTATGGCTAAAGATGAGGCTTCAATCGAAGTTAAGAATGAACCATGGGAGAAAGAAAAGCTTCCTGATGCAACGGCTCTTACAACAAATGGACTTCAAAAGATTTCTTATGAAGAAAAAGGCGACAATTATGTTGTTACTTTAGTTGCTAAGAATGCAATGAATCCAAAAGCGGGTGCTGATGGTATTGGTGCTATTTCAGGAGTTATTGAAGAAACTCAGATTACAGGGGCGATTGGTTCATTCCCGCTTCTTAAGCTTCAGAATATTAATATCGATTATGAAAATGTGACAACAGTAGCTACTATTGATAAGAAAACAGGTAATCTTGTTGCACTTAATCTTAATTCACCTTGTGTTCTTGGTCTTGATGCAGCTATGGGTCCACTTTCTATCAATGGAGCAAAAGTTGGTATTCAGGTTATTACAGAATACACAATTGCTTATTAATTTTAAAATTACATAAGACAGCATCTGGTTATCAGGTGCTGTTTTTTATTGGAAGTGAAAAAATGCTATCTCTTGAAAGAATAAAAGATTCTTTGTGTGATGAATTAAAAGATATTGATGTTAATATTTTTGACGAAGTAACGTCAACAAATACACTTTTGAAAGAAGAAGGTAACAATAAAAATGAGTGGTGTACTTTTATTGCTTCTTCGCAAACGGGTGGTAAAGGTCGCTTGGGCAGAAGCTTTTATTCACCCCAAAGTAGTGGCGTGTATTTCAGTATTCTTTTAAAGCCAGATTTAGAAATTCAGAAAGCAATTTTAATTACAACTGCTGCAGCAGTTGCAGTAACAAGAGCGTTAGAAATTCTCGGTTGTGAAAACTCTCAGATTAAATGGGTTAATGATATTTTTGTTGCTGGAAAGAAAGTTTGTGGTATTTTAACCGAAAGTGTTATAAATACTGTAACCAAAAAGCTCGATTTTGCAGTTTTAGGTGTTGGCATAAATCTTGTAAAACCACAGGAAGATTTTCCCGAAGATATAAAAGAAATTGCAGGTGCGGTTTTTGAAAGTGAAACAGAAGGTCTAAAAGAGTGCTTTGTTGCAGAATTTCTTAATGAGTTTTATAAGATTTATAAAGATTTGAGTACTGCTTCTTTTATGAGTGAATATAGAGAAAAATGCTTTTTCTTAGGTGAAGAAATAACTGTAATTCAGGGTGATTCAAAAAGAAAAGCAACTGCAATTTCGGTTGATGAAAACGCCTGTTTAGAAGTTGAATATGAAAACGGAGAGCGTGAATTTTTAGGTAACGGAGAAATCAGTATAAAAATATAACAAAAAAATGTGAAAATGATTATAATTGTTGCTAAAATTTTTCATATTCTCTTGCATTTGACAAAATTGTGTGGTACAATGCAATATGTATATATGGGGTATAGTGTCTGAACTTTCCCAAGTCGTTATTAGGAGGATATATATGAAGGCATTTAAAAAAGTGTTAAGCATTACACTTGCTCTTATGCTCGCAGGTCTTGCACTCTTGGTTCCTGTTGCTGCTGCAACTGATGTTCCACTTGTTGTTGTTCAGGGCTTTGCTGCTGTTCCGCTTGTAAAAAATGCAGGTACAGATCAGGAGGTTGCAGTTTTCCCACCTGAAAATTTGGGTACTGACGGTATGATTGCCGACCTTACAACTGCTGTTCTTACAGGTTTTATAGAATATGGTGCAAAGGGTGCCGATTGGGCAGCTTTTGGCAAAAGGGTTCTTCCTATTGTTGAAAATATGCTCGATGATATTGCTTACAATACAGACGGCACACCAGTAAATGACAATGTTACTCACGAAACATATGACGAGCCAATGTCAGCTTATTCTGAAGAAGAACAAAAAACAATCTTCACAGCATTCGGCTTGAAATATGCTAAGCAGTATAATTCAGATTTAGTTTACGCTTTTGGTTATGACTGGCGTGAAAGCCCGATTGATTGTGCAGAAGACCTTAACGATTTCATTAAATACGTTAAAGCAAGAACAGGCTCTTCTAAAGTAAATGTTGTTGCTATCAGTCAGGGTTCTGCAGTTACATTAGCTTACCTTTCAGCTTTTGGTGGCTCAGATATCAATAACCTTGTTTTCGCTTCACCAGCTTGGCAGGGTACTTCACTTGCAGGCGATGCTTTCACAGGTAATATTAATCCTGATATTTACGCTTATGAAAACTTCCTTGTTGGTATGTCAGATGGTAGTGCTACAACTCACATTATGGCAGTAATTCTTTCAAGCTTTGCTACAAACGAAGAATTTACTGAAGAATATTTCTTCTTCTTACAAGATGCAGTTAAAGGTATGAAGCCACAAATCTACGAAGAAATTATTGTAGGTATGTTAGCTGGTATGCCAGGTCTTTGGTGCTTAGTTCCAGCAGATTACTATGATGCTGCAAAAGCATTCCTTTTCCCAGAAGGTGTTGACGCTAATCTCTTAGCAAAGATTGACGCTTACAACGAAATCCAAAGAAATGCTAAAGCTGTTGTTGAAGAAGCAGAAGCGGATGGCATGAAGTTTGGTATTGTTTGTGGTTACAACAGACAAATTGCTCCTATTAACGAAAGCCTTAACACCAGTGATATGGTTGTAGATACAAAATATGCAAGTGGTGGCGCAACTTGTGCTCCTTACCTTTCAGCATTTGATGATTGGAATGGTTCTTACACACAAGCTAAGAAGGATGGTCACTACCACGTTTCTTGGGATTACAAGGTTGACGCTTCAACTTGTATGTTCCCAGAACAAACATGGTTTATTAAGAACCTTCAGCACGTAGGTTACGGTGCTTATGAAACAGATGGTACTTGCGATATTGTTATGTGGCTTCTTTCAATGGATGACCAGCACACAGTATTTACAGATAAAGAGAATTATCCACAATTCAGTCTCTATAACACATATAAGAGATTTACAAAGGGTATAAACGTTGATACATCTCTTGGTGACGTTGACCACGATTATTTAATCACAACAAAGGATGCAAGAGCTGCTCTTAAAATTGCAGCTGGCCTCGTTGAGATGCCAGAAGATGAAGATAAGCAAATCATCATCGATGCTAACGAAGATGGCGAAATCTCAACAGACGATGCACGCTTCATTCTTTGCTGGGCTGCTGGTATACCAACAGACGAATTATATTAATAAATAAATCGCTATATTTGGCGCAGAACAAAACCCCGAAACTCAAAAGTTTCGGGGTTTTTAGTCATTTTTTCACCCGCTCGACGTACCTGTGTACGCCTTCGGGGATGAAGAAAAAGCCTTCTGCATCCAAATCTAACGATTTATGTGTCTGAGTTTGTTTGTGTAACGCCAATTATTTCTTGAGATAATTGGTGTTACACATTATCGCTACTGCGTACTTTTCGTTCAGCATAATATTGCAAATAGCGGTTATGTATGATAAAATACAATAAATAATAATTTTCGGGAGTGTTTTATATGAACGAAAAATCTGCAAAAAATTCAAACGTTATTCAAGCTATAAAATTTGCATTGTTTTCTGCTTCGGCTGGTATAATTCAGGTTGTGTCTTTTACTCTTCTTAATGAGTTTTTTCCTGATATGGAAGGTAGCAACGCTATAACAAACTGGCTTTTTAATTCTGAATATGGTGCAAAATATCTTGTGGCACTCATTCTTTCAGTTCTCTGGAATTTTACGTTTAATCGTAAATTCACTTTCAAATCTGCTAACAATATTCCTATAGCTATGCTTAAGGTTTTTGGCTTCTATTGTGTATTTACACCAGTTTCAGTTATTTTAGGCGAAATGGCAGCACAAAGATTTACTGCCGATTTTGTTGAGTACGTAATTTTAGGCGTTACAATGGCAACTAATATGGTAACAGAATTCTTATATTGTAAATACGTAGTTTACAATGAAAAGTCAGAAAATAAAGGTAAAGAGAAAATAAATGAACAAGCAACAAAATAAAAAAGTTATTGTTAATAAAAATGCTGTAAAAAAAGCACCACAAGGTAACAAGTGTCCTGTTTCTAAAAAATGTGGCGGTTGTCAGCTTTGGAATTTAAGTTATGAAGAACAGCTTAAATTCAAACAGGCAAAGGTTAATAAATTATTGGGTAACTTCCACAAGGTTTCAAATATAATTGGTATGGAGCACCCATTCCATTACAGAAACAAGGTTCAGGCGGCGTTTGGTCGCACACGTGGTGGTGAAATAATTTCTGGTGTTTATCAGTCAAGCACACACAATATAGTTAAAATTGACAGTTGTTTAATCGAAGATAAAAAAGCAGATGAAATTATTGTAACTATAAGAAAGCTTATTAAAAGCTTTAAATTGACTGTTTTTGATGAGAGAACAATGAAAGGCTTTCTTCGTCACGTGTTAGTTAAAAGGGGATTTAAAACTAACGAAATAATGGTTGTTTTAGTTACGGGTGTTATTAATTTCCCATCAAAGAATGCTTTTATAAAAGAGCTTTTAAAGCTTCACCCTGAAATTACAACAATCGTGCAGAATGTGAATAATAAATTCACAAGTATGATTTTGGGTGACAGAGAAGAAGTGCTTTTTGGTAACGGTTATATTGAAGACATTTTGTGTGGTAGCCGTTTCAGAATTTCACCAAAATCATTTTATCAGATTAACCCAATTCAGACAGAGGTTCTTTATGGCAAGGCAATTGAATTTGCTGAGCTCAAGGGCACTGAAAGGGTGATTGATGCATATTGTGGAATTGGTACAATCGGTCTTATTGCCTCAAAGAATGTAAAAGAGCTTATTGGTTGCGAAGTGAATAGCGATGCGATTAAAGATGCTAAAATAAACGCTAAAATCAATAATATAGAAAATGCAAAATTCATTTGTGCAGATGCAGGTGAATTTATGCTTAAAATGAAGGAGTCAGGCGAAAAGGCAGACGTAGTCTTTATGGACCCACCAAGAGCGGGTAGCGACAGAAAATTCTTGTCATCAGTTTTAGCTCTGGCACCTGAAAAAATTGTTTATATCAGTTGTAATCCCGAAACGCAACAACGTGATTTGTTTTATTTAACCAAGAATGGCTACAAAGTCAAGAAAATTCAGCCGGTGGATATGTTTCCGTATACGAGTCATGTTGAAACAGTCGTACTGCTTCAACAACTAAGTTTGCCTTACGGCAAGTGATGTTACTTCGTAGTGAAGTTGTTTCACAGTGATGTTGCACCTTATGGTGCAGTTAATGGCAAACTTAACATCACTGCTTGCAATATCACTTTCGGTTACGAAAACATCACTTTAAACAACGTTTAAAACATCACTAAAAGGAGAGAATTAAAATGGCAAAGTTTGAAACTACTGTAAATGGTAATTTTGATGCAGTTATTAAAAGAGTTGAAACTGAAATAATTAATGGCTCTTTTACTGCTTCGCTTGAAGAGTCGAGCGATTTTAATAGCGGTGATGCTCGTTGTAGTGTTCGTGTTTTTGAAAGATATAGTTATAGTGGTTCAAACAGAGTGAGCCTTAGTGTAACGTTTTTTCAAAATAATAATGATGAAATTCTTGTTTCTGCAATTACTTCCGGCGGTAGCCAGGGTGCATTTTTTAAACTAAATACATTTGGAGAAGAAGCATTTCTTGATAAAATAAAAGAGGTGTTACGTTAACGATATGTCAATATTTTCAATAATTTTATTACTTACGTCACTTATGTTTATTATATTAGGTATAATCATTTACAAAGGGCATATAGAGCTTATACACTCATATCATCAAGAAAATGTGACTGATAAAGTTGGTTACGGCAAGGCTATGGGTAAGGCGTTAATTATTTTTTCTATCCCTATGCTAATTTCTGGTGTAATTGCTTTGTTTACAGAATCAGCATTACCTGTGATAATTTTAATTGTCGGTATGATAGTCGGCTTTATACCTATTATAAAAGCACAACAAAAATTTAACGGTGGTATGTTTTAATGAAAAAGAAAATAACATTATCAATAATAATTGTTTTAATATTATCTCTTGTAGGTTGTACTGTTTATTATATAAATGATTATTACCACGCCGAAGAAACAGCAGTTTCTTTAATAACTACACCAAAAGAGAACGTTGTAGTAACAGAAGAAAATGGTGTATTTACATTTAAACCTCAAAATGCAACCAAAGGTATAATCTTTTACCCTGGTGGTAAGGTAGAAGCGAAAGCCTACGCACCTTTAATGCATTCTTTAGCAGAAGAAGGTATTCTTTCCGTACTTGTGACAATGCCTGGGAATCTTGCTGTTTTAGATATGAATGCTGCAGATGGAATCTGTGAGCAATATCCTGAGATTGAAAGCTGGTATATGTCAGGGCATTCTTTAGGTGGTTCGATGGCTGCAAGCTATATTGCAGAAAATACCGAAGAGTTTGATGGTGTAATTTTACTCGCTTCATATTCTACTGCCGATTTAAGTGATTCTTACTTAGAGGTTCTTTCAATCTACGGAAGTAACGATGGTGTTCTCAATATGGAAAAGTATTCTGAATACAAGCCTAATTTACCAAGTGACTTAAAAGAATTTATAATTGATGGTGGTTGCCATGCATATTTTGGTGCTTATGGTGAGCAAGAAGGCGATGGAAAAGCCAAAATAACAAGAGAAGAGCAAATTGAGTATACTGTAGAAAAAATTACTGAATTTATGAAATAAAATACAAAAATTTAATGCCATATTCTTTGATTGTAGGTCAAGGAATATGGCGTTTTGCATATTTGGGAAAATAATATAATGTGAATATTGCACAAAAAATAATTATAAAATGTTTAATATAGGTTAGGTTTTGGTATTGGAAAAATTTACTTAAAATTGTATAATAATACAAATTAAAATGGAGGGGTGCAAATAACTTAATGGTAGAAGTTTTAAGGCGAGAAGAAAAATATCCTTTAAGTGTAATTGATATGTCAAATTACAAGGCAAAATTTTCTGCTATTTTAATGCCAGATAAATTTTCCAAAAACGGCAGTTATATGGTTCGTTCATTATATTTTGATACCCCTGACGATAAGGATTTTTTTGATAAATTAAAAGAACAGAATCTTCGCAGAAAAATCCGTTTGAGAATTTATAGTCCTTACGATACAAAAGCGAAGTTAGAGCTTAAACAGAAAGAAAATATTTTCCAGAAGAAAAGGTCTTTGACAATTTCAAAGGAAGATGCAGTTGAACTCATAAATTCAAACTATTCTGTTTTGTTAAAATATGATGACGATTTCGCAAGAGAAATTTACAGCATAATGTGTATGTATGCTTATAAGCCGAAATCAATAGTTGAATATCAGCGATATGCTCTTATGGCTAAAGAAAATAATATAAGACTCACTTTTGACAGCGAAATAAGAGCAACCGAAAGCTCGTTTGATTTATTTTCAGAAAACTTACCGCTTAATCCGGTTTTTCCTAAGGATAAGATTGTTTTTGAGGTTAAATACGATAAATTTTTATTAGGGTATATTTCAGAAATTATTTCAACAATAAACGTAAAAAATATTACATCAAGTAAGTATTGTCTTAGTCGTACAACAGGCTATACAGTTAATTAAAGGAGTAGGGTTATGGAAAAGTATTTACAAGGCGTTTTAGAGAGTATGGGTGCTCTCACAATCGAGGATATTTTATTAAGAATAGGTGTTTCTGCACTTTTTGCATTAGCAATTTTTGTTTCTTATCGTTTAACACACTCAGGTTCAGTTTACAGCGCAAAATTTAACATTACGTTGGTTACACTTACTATTCTTACAACAATGGTTATGACTGTTATTGGTAATAACTTAGCACTCTCTTTAGGTATGGTCGGTGCACTTTCAATTATCCGTTTCAGAACGTCGATTAAAGATAGCCGTGATACAGTTTACATATTCTGGACAATTATTATAGGTATTTGTTGTGGTGTTGGTGACTTCACTGTTGCTGGTATCGGCAGTGCAGTGGTGTTTATTGTTTTATTAGCTTTAGGCAGAGTAAAGAATGAGAACAGAATTTTACTTATAATAAGAGCAGACAGAATCAATGACCAGGAAATAAGAAAAATTGTTTATGCTTTCTTTACTAAAAAGCCTGTTTTAAAAGCAGAGAACACAACACAAGAAAAGGTAGAGCTTATATTTGAGCTTAATAAAAAAAGCTTAGAGCAGTCAAATAGAATAGAAACCAAAAAAGCACTTAAAGAGAAAAGAAGTCACGAAGGTATCACTGATAAGCTTTATTCGTTAGATGGAATTGATTATGTTAACATAGTTGTTCAAAGCGACGAAATTTCGTAATAAGGTGTAATTATGAAATATAGAATAATTTGTGTTATCGTAGCAGTAGCATTAGTGATTTCTGTAATGCTTTTTCCTGATATAAAGGATAAGCGAAACAGATATCACCAGCACCTTGAAGCGAAACCTAAAGCAGAATGTACCAATCATAATGATGATGTGTTTTGCACTCATTTGCCACTTATAAATATTACTACAGATGGTGAAATGCCAAGTCCGTATATTTTGGAAGAGGGGCAGGAGTTACCTTATGAAGATATTGCACTTGGGTTGATTCATATAGAAAAAAACGATGAAATGGTTGGTGCAACAATTGAATATTTTGATTGTGAAACCCAGAATAATCATTTAACTGATAATCCCGTTATAAAGGAAAAAGCATTTGTAAGAACAAGAGGTGCAACCTCAAGAATATATGATAAAAAAGGTTATTTAATCAAATTTAAGGAATCAGATTTAGTTACCAATAAAGATGTTTCTTTGGCTGGTATGACAGAGGATAATGAATGGATTTTACACGGTCCATTTTTAGATAAAACTCTTATAAGAAATTATATTTGTTATAATTTAGCAGGTGAAATAATGGAATATTCACCAAATGTAAGATTTTGTGAAGCTTTTTTAAATGGTGAATATATTGGTGTTTATCTCATAGTTGAAAAGATTGGTTATAACAAATACGGAAGAGTTCAGGTAAGTAAAACTGATTCAAAAATTGCTGAAACTTCATATATAGTGAAAATTGACCGACAGAATATGGATCCGTTAGAAAGTATTACTACTTTTTCTCGAAAATCACTTTTTTCCAGTTCTTTATTAGCAAATACAGGTTATATGTCAATAGTGTATCCTGCTTCAACATTAACAGAGGAGCAGCGTCGTTATATTATTTCTGATATTTCAAAGTTCGAAAAATCGATATATTCTTTCGATTATGATGATGAAAAAAGAGGGTATTTAAAATATATTGACGTCGAATCTTTTGTAGATTACTTCTTAATAAATGAACTCACATTGAATTATGATGCTAATGCATTGTCACGCTTCTTTTATAAAGATGTCGGTGGAAAGTATAAAATGTGTGTGTGGGATTTTAATTCGGCATTTGATTATTATAAGTATTCTTATACAACACCACAGACCTTTCAGCTTCATAAATCTATCTGGTATGAATATCTTTTTAAAGACGAAACTTTTGTAGAGGCTGTTATTGATAGATATTACGAATTAAGCAAAAGCTATTTTAATGAAGAATATTTACTGAATTATATTGATGAAACTATTGAATATTTAGGTCCTGCTATAGAGCGTAATTATGAAAAGTGGGGATATAGTTTTCAGTCAGAGTATAATGGTAAATTGTATGATTTTATTTATCCTACCGAAAGAAACGTAAGAAGTTATGAAGCTGCAGTAACACAACTGAAAAACTGCATAAGTAACAGAATAAACTTTATGAATGAAAATATAGGTAGATTAGGTAGCTTGAGTCATGATTCTATAAACAAAAAATACAATTATGAAAACAGGGAGGAGAAACAATGAAAAAAGTAATTATTGCTTCTCTTTCTGTAATTCTCTCTATTTTTTTGCTGGATTATCTTTATTATTATGAAAGAGTTATCTATATTCCAGAAACAAAAGAGATAGAATGTTTTTCAAAATCAGAGTCTGAAAAATTACACATTGATAATGGTGATGGCTTTAAAGAATTTCAGATTAAGGGTGTTAATTTAGGTTTAGGTAAGCCTGGATTTTATGCTACAGAAAAAGCTATTACCAAAGAGGAGTATTTAAGATGGTTCAAGCAGATTCAGGATATGGGTGCAAATGTAATCCGTGTTTACACTTTAGGTCCGACTGACTTTTATGAAGCATTTTATGAGTATAATATAAATACCGAAAGTCCGTTATATTTAATTCACGGTGTTTGGGTTGATGACTATCTTATAAATTCCATTTATAGCGCTAATGATGATGAATTTTATGAACCTTTTTTGAAAGATTGTAAGGTTATTGTAGACGTTATTCATGGCAGATATAAAACTAATAATGGAAATCTGTTACCAGGAAATTATAAATATGATATATCACCGTGGGTTTATGGTTATATATTAGGCGTTGATTGGGAATCTACAATAGTGAACTATACAAATCTTGAAGTAGATGATATAGAGCAGTATGACGGAAAATATGTTTACACAAGAGATGCAGAGCCTTTCGAGATTTTTTTAGCTAAAATCGGCGACGCTATAATTGATTATGAAACTGAACGATATAAAGAACAGCGTGTTTTAGCGTTTTCTAATTGGTCTACAACTGATCCTTATAATTATGATACGAAAATTACTGAACTCTTCAAAAAGAGTGCCAATATTGACGTTGAAAAAATAAAATCGAAAGATACATTTAAAGCAGGCTTTTTTGCTTCATATCACGTTTATCCATATTATCCTGATTATTGTAAATATATGCAGGTTCACGAAGAAAACACATATTTCCAATATTTGAAAATGCTTAATGTTCATCATAAAATTCCTGTGGTGATATCTGAATTTGGTGTTCCTGCATCAAGAGGCGGAGCAACAAATGATGAAGCACTCGGAAGAAATCAGGGCAATATGAGTGAAACTCAGCAAGGCGAAGCTCTTGTTTCTATGTACGAGGATATAATTGCTTCTGGTAGCAGTGGTGGTATTGTTTTTAACTGGCAAGATGAGTGGTATAAACGTATATGGAATACAATGGCAGATGTCGATTTAGATTCAACTTCATATTGGAGCGATTATCAGACTAACGTGCAATATTTTGGACTTTTATCTTTTGACCCCGGCAAAGAAAAAAGTATTTGCTATGTTGATGGTGATAAATCTGACTGGACAGAAAATGATTTATTGAGTAAAGATAATAACTGCAATTTGTCTATGAAATATGATGAGAAATTCATATATTTTCTTGTTGAAAAGTCTGATTTTGATATGAATAATCAAAAACTATATATTGCAATTGATACAACAAAGAAAAGTGGGAGTGGTATTGCGGATAATTTCAATATTAAAATGGATAAGGAAGCAGATTTTATTATTGAAATAAGCGGCACTGAAAATAGTCGTGTTTTGGTTCAGGAACGGTATGACACAGTAACAGCATTGTTCAGCAGTCAGGTTTCTACTGAAGATTTCTTTTCAAAGCGATTTCCAAAGAAAAATTCTTCCAAATTTAATGAAATATATTTGCTGTTACAAAAAGAAAGATTTTTCTTGAAAAGTGATTTGACAGATACAAATACAGCAGATGATATAGAATTAAATTTCAGAGAATTTGATGTCTTAAATTCTGTTCATTACAGTGTTATGGATAAATATGAAACAGGTAAACTCACTTACGGCAATGCAAATCCTGCTTCAAAAGAGTTTAATTCACTTGCAGATTTTTGTGCCGGTGATGGATTTGTTGAGATTAAAATTCCGTGGCAGCTTTTAAATTTTGCAGACCCTACAAAAATGTATATTCATGATGATTATTATGAAGTCTATGGTGTGGAATATTTAAAAATTAATCATATGAATGTTGGTGCTGGTGATGGAAGCACTGAAATAAAAATGGAAAAATTCAATTTAACCCCGATTGGCAAAAAACCAGAGTATCACGAAAGACTAAAGGAGTCTTATTACATTTTGAAAGATTACTGGACTAAGTAATTAAATATATTTAATAAGGAGCGAAATGAAATATGAACATAATTATTCAGATTTATATGATTATGTGCGTGATTTTATTGGTGTTTGATATAGGCTTTTTACTTACAAAAAACATTAATAAAATGAAGTTTTTCAAAAAGAATAACAAATTTGAAAAATTGGTTAAAAAGGAGATTAAAAAGAGAGAGGCTGACGGTGAATTCTCAATGGGCTTTTTAATAAAGCTCCCTAAGGAATTGTCAAAAACACAGAATTTAGTAGCTCTTCAAAATATCCTTAACGAAAATCAAGAAGCAAAAGTATGGTTTAAGTCTGTTATTTTCAGTTTAGTTGATGTTTACAAGCAAAAGTCAGATTATGACCAGGCATTTTATATTTATGTTGTTTCTACTTTGGGCTATAACGAGCCCGTTCCTGCAGATTTTGCTTCACAGTTCTTTGGATTTTTAGATTCAAAATCACTTTACACTTTTTCAAATACTATGGATGCGCTTTATGCCTTTTCTGAAGAAGGATTATTGGTTTCAGCAGTTGATAAGGTTAACGAGCGTGAAGGCTTTTATCATAAAAAGCTTTTCGTTGATGGTTTATTAACTTCAAACGTTGATAAAGAGTCTTTTATAAAAAAATTAATTGAACGTTTTGACACGTATAACGTTCATACTAAGGAAGCGTTACTTGATTATTTTCGTATGACAAACGTTGACGTTTCTGAATTCTGTATGAAGCTCTTAAATCTTAAATCAAGCGAAAGTGAAATTGTTTACGCTTGTATGCGTTATTTTGTAAAAAAACCAAATGCCGCTTCTAAAGAATATTCTTTAAATGTTCTTAAAACAGAAACAGCGGATTGGGTAAAGCAGATGCTCGCTATTCAGGCTCTTAAAACTTATAATGACAATGAAGTTGTATCTGCTGTAAAATCAAAAATTACAGACCGTAACTGGTACGTAAGAATAAATGCACTTGAATATTTAGTTGCAAATGGTCTTGAGAGTGACGATATTAAAGAGATAATTGAACTAAATGATAAATACGCTTTGGAAACATTGTTGTATTTATTTAAGAATGATGAAGAGAAATCTAAGCTTATTTCAGAAGTGTTAGAAAAGGCAGAAAAAACGGTTGAGGAGGGTGTAACAGTATGAATATTGCATTCAGTCCAGAAGTAATGGATGTGTTAAATGTAATAATTGAGATTTTCTCAATTTTTTTCGTTGTTTATTTAATTGGATACGCTTCATTCCTCTTTATTTCTGTTATTGTAGGTAGTAACGAGGTTTTCACAGGAATTAAAAGAAAAACATTGAGAAATGAAATTCACCACGAGTATTACGTGCCTGTAACAATAATTGTTCCAGCTTACAATGAGGCAGTTACAATTTGCAAATCAATAGAATCACTTTTAAATCTTGATTATAAAACCTACGAAATAGTTGTTGTTAATGATGGTTCAAAGGATGACACTGCAGACGTAGTTATAAATCATTTTAATTTACATAAGGTAAACAGACCAATAAGACGTCAGGTTCAATGTAAGGATGCTGTTGCAGTTTATGAGGGTATCAGCGAAAATGGTATTTCTATTGTTTTAGTTGATAAAGAAAATGGTGGTAAGGCAGACAGCATTAATATGGGTATAAACGTTTCAAAATTCCCTTATTTTGTTTGTATGGATGCTGACTCAATTCTTGAAAAAGATTCACTTAAGAAAATCGCTGTTCCTGTTTTAGAAAACCAGGACGTTGTTGCAGTTGGTAGTATGATTCGTATTTCGAATGGTAGTAAGTTCGAAAATGGTGAGTTAAAAGAATTACGTTTACCTAAAAAGCTTCTTCCTGCATTCCAGGTTCTTGAATATGAGCGTTCTTTCTTAGCTTCTCGTATTTTCCTTGATAAATTCAATGCTAACCTTGTTATTTCGGGTGCATTCGGTTTATTTAAAAAGGATGCAGTAATTTCAGTCGGCGGTTATAAGGTTGGTTGTATTGGTGAAGATATGGAGCTTGTTATGAATCTTCACGAGTACCACAGAAAGAATAAGCTTCCTTATCTTATCAAATATTCTTATGATGCTATTTGCTGGACTCAGGCACCAGAAAGAATGAGAGACCTTATAAAGCAAAGAAGACGCTGGCACATTGGTCTTATGCAAAGTATGTTCACTCACAGAAGCTTAATGAGTGTTGTAAGTTATTTCTATTTTCTTTTTTATGAATTGCTTTCACCGGCAATTGAATTAATAGGTCTTGTTTTGACAATTATTGCAGGCTTATTAGGTTTCTTAAATACTTCTGTGGCAATTACACTTTTCCTTGTGTATGCTTTGTTTGGTGCTATGCTTACTGTTATTTCATTCGTTTCAAGAAACTTCAACAGTGACCAGAAATTGAGAATGAGAGACGTTATTAAAGCATTTTTACTCTGTGTTCCTGAAAACGTTATTATTCGTTTCATTATGGCATTTACAAGAATGTTCTCAGTATTCTTTATGCGTGGTAAAAAGACTAAATGGGGCGAAATCAAGAGATATAACATCAACTATGACTCAACAGAAGAAAAAGCTTCATAATTTATAAAAAATTGCCTCGTTTGTTAAGAAAACACTTGACGAATGGGGCATTTGGTTTTAAAATATTTTTTGTTAATTAAGGTGACAGGCGTCGAATCTCGTACGCCTAAAATTTAAATCTTTCGGCACATTAAGCCGTTTTTTGTCTTGTTATACGTCAGTATGACTGCGCCAAAGAAACACCTTACTGCACCAAAATCTTTACAATTTTAGGTGCTTGCAGTTTTGTAAGACAAAAAAATTTTCAGTAACAAGGAAAAACTCGCAGGAATACTGACG
>SVOI01000015.1 GCA_015066465.1 Oscillospiraceae bacterium | reverse complement strand
TTATAAAGAATATTCTGCCGATAAAGCCTTGAAAGAACAACAAGAAGCCCTAAAAAATCAAATGACAGAAGCAGTAACAAAAGAACCTGTAAAAAATGAAATATTACCAAAGTTTCAGGAGCTTTATAAAGGTAACAATGATTTTATAGGTTGGCTTACTATAGCTGACACTAAAATTGATTATCCTGTAATGCAGTTAATTGAAGATGAAAATTACTATATGAGCCACGATTATGAGAAAAATGAAAATATTAATGGTTCACTTGTTTTAGATAGTGACTCTGTAGCGGGTGTTGGTACAAAAGAATTCAATTACGAAAACGGCAAAAAACCTTCTACTAACCTTATTATTCACGGTCACACTATGAGGTCTGGCGAGATGTTTGGCGACCTCAGTGACTATGAAAACGAAGATTATATGAAAGCTCATAAAATAATTAAATTTTCTTCACTCTATGAAGAAAGGGAATATGAGGTTATTTCAGTATTTCGTTCTCAGGTTTTCAATAAATCAGATAACGTATTTAAGTTCTATAAATTCTTTGAAGCTGAAACCCAGGAAGAGTTTGATTATTGGTATAGTAACATAAAAGCTATGTCTGTTTTTGATACAGGCGTTACTGCTGAATTCGGTGACGAATTTATAACGCTTACTTGCTGTGCTTACCACGTGGAAGACGGTAGGTTTGTTGTGGTAGGGAAACGTGTTAAATAATGCAGAATTCAGAATGCAAAATGCAGAATTTAGGAAGGCTTCGCCTTTTTAGTGCTTAGTGCAAAGCGCTGAGTGCTGAGTTGTGGGGCTACGCCGTGATTATAATAATTGGTTATAATAGTTAACTTGTTTTTTATTTGTATCAGTAGTCAGTAATAATAAAGAAAAGATTATCCTATCATTTATAGTTCGGTTTTTGCATTAACTAAAAATGATAGGATAAAGTATTTTTTATTCAATATAATTATAATCAAGCCGTAAGGCTTCCTTAACTCAGCACTTTGCACTCAGCACTCAGTACTTTTTAAATGCTCATTTCTGAGCATTTAAAAGTTCTTCCTCTTGAGATGGAACCCAAGGGCACTCTATTTCTTTAGCAATAAAGTTAGGGTTTGCCCAGTGAACTGCATTGGTGAGAATTTTCTGAACTTCTGGGATATGGTATGTAGGGTTGCTTTCGTGACCTGGCTGGAAGTAGAACACTCTGCCTAAGCCTTTATTCCAGGCACAGCCTGAACGGAATACCTCGCCACCTGAGAACCAGCCAATGAAAATAAGCTCGTCTGGTGTTGGTACGTCGAAGCGTTCGCCATACATCTCTTCAACAGGAATAACAATCTGCTCTGGAACATCTTTTGCAATTTCGTGTGATGGGAGCACACACCAGAGTCTTTCTCTGTCGCCATCACGCCATTTTAAAGAACAGGTTGAACCCATAAGGCGTTTAAAAGGCTTTGAAAAATGTGCAGAGTGAAGAGCAATAAAGCCCATACCACACATAACTCTGTTATAAATCTTTTCAACTAATTCATCAGGCACTTTATCGTGGTGACAATGTCCCCACCAGATAAGCACGTCTGTTGAGTTTAATACGTCATCTGAAAGACCGCAGTTTTCTTCATCAAGAGTTGCGGTGCGAACATTAAGTTCTTCGTCTTTTTTTAAAAAATCTTTGATGCAGTTGTGGATACCGTTGGGGTAAACAGCCTTTACTTCATCATCTTCTCTTTCGTGGCGGAATTCATTCCATACAGTAACGTTAATCATAAAATCAACCTTTCCAAAAATAGTACAATTAAATAATAACATTTTACAAGAATAAGTCAATATAATTGTTGTTTTTATTTTCTAAAAATGATATTATTATAGTAGTGAGTTCGAAACCATCCTCACTTGAACTTTAAGTTCTAAATCAAAACTATGGAGTGATAAAAATTGAAAAACAGACAAAAAATCCGCGGTATAGCGGTGGGGGCAGTAGTTGCTGCGCTTTATGTTGTCTTAACCTATCTTGCTAATACGTTAGGTCTTGCAAGTGGTGCTATTCAGGTGAGGCTTTCAGAAATTCTCTGTGTAATGCCAGTCTTCACACCCTTCGCAATCCCAGGGCTTTTTATAGGCTGTGTGTTAGCAAATATTCTCACGGGCTGTGCTTTGTGGGACGTTGTTTTCGGCAGCCTTGCAACGCTAATAGGTGCTGTTGGTACATATCTTTTAAGAAAGCATAACTTCTTAGCAGTGTTACCGCCAATTTTAGCAAATGCTATAATTGTTCCGTTTGTGCTTTTATTTGTCTATTCATTAGAGGGTACTTACTGGTATTTCTTATTGACTGTCGGAATAGGTGAAATTATTTCTTGTGGCATTTTTGGAGCAATTTCGCTAAAAAGTTTGAAGAAATACAATAAATTTATGTGAAAATTTTGTAAAAATGGTTTATTTTTACAAAAAAATGTAGTATAATAAACTGAGTAATATTTTTTGATATAAGAAGGTTTCCTTTATGAATATAGAACAGGCATTAGAAAATGCAAAAAGAATACACTTTATAGGCATCGGTGGTAGTGGTATGTGTCCACTTGCTGAAATTCTTCACGAAAAGGGCTATTATTTAACTGGCTCTGATAATAATGAAACAGATACTTTAAAAAGAATTCGTAATCTTGGTATTCCTGTTACTTTGGGGCAGAAGGCAGAAAACGTTGACGGTGCCGATATGGTAGTCTTTACTGCGGCTCTTCTTCCAGATAACCCTGAATTAGTTGCTGCTAAGGTTAAAGGTATTCCTACTTTTGAAAGAAGTAAGCTTTTCGGTGCAGTTACAAGAAAATATAATAACTGTATTGGCGTTTGCGGTACTCACGGCAAAACAACGGTTACTTCTATGATTTCACAAATTCTTATTGAGAATGATTTTGACCCATCATTAGTAATTGGTGGCAAGCTACCACTTACAGGTACTAACGGCAGAGTTGGTAAAAGTGAAACACTCGTTTGTGAAGCGTGTGAATATAAAGATACTTTTCTTGATTTATCACCAGACGTAAGTGTAATTCTTAATATAGACCGTGACCATATGGAGTATTTTAAAACACTTGATAATTTAATTGCTTCTTTCACAAAATTCGCTTCTATGTCAAAGGTTATAATTTTTAATGGCGATGATGACAATACTATAAAAAGTGTTCAGGGAATTACCGGTAAAGAAAAAATTACTTTCGGTAGCGATGCTACAAATACTTATTACTACAAAAACTTAGAATGGGTTCACGGTGCATTTGCAAAGTTCACTGTTTTTAAAGAGGGTAACGAGTTAGGCGTAGTAGAGCTTAACGTACCAGGTGAACACAATATTTTAAATGCTCTTTGTGCAGTTGCTACTGGTATGTATTGCGGTGCAACGTTCGAGCAATGTAAACAGAGCTTATATAATTTCAAAGGCGCAGGCAGACGCTTTGAAATTTTAGGCGAATATAACGGTGCGGTTATTGTAGATGACTATGCACATCACCCAAAAGAATTAGAAGTAACTCTTTCTGCGGCTATGAAAATGGGCTACGAGAGAGTGTGGGCTGTGTTCCAGCCGTTTACATTCAGCAGAACCAAAATGCTTTTAAAAGAATTCGGTGAAGCACTTTCTATTGCTGATAAAGTTGTTATGACCGAAATTATGGGCTCAAGAGAAATTAATACTTTTGGTATTAAAACTCAGGATTTAGCCGACGAAATAGAAGGCTCAGTATGGTTCCCTGAATTTAAGGAAGTTGCCGACTACTTAAAGCAAAATATTAAAAAAGGTGATTTGGTAATAACTTTAGGTTGCGGAGACGTATATAAAATTGCTAAAATGATATTAGATATTGAATAATATCTGATTGAAAAATCAAAGTTTGCGTGAGAAACAAATTTTGATTATATTGAGATTGATGATTGATTTGAAAAAATTCAGAACGGAGAAAAACTTATGAAAATGAAACTTTCATTTCGCTGGTATGGCGAAGACGACCCGATTTCACTTCAGTACATTTCACAAATTCCTGGTATGCGTTCAATAGTTTCTGCTGTTTACGACGTAAAGCCTGGTGAGGTGTGGAGCGAAGAAAGCATTAAAAAGCTTAAAGACGATTGCGATAAAAATGGTCTTGTTTTTGATGTTGTTGAGTCAATCCCTGTTCACGAAGATATCAAATTAGGTCGTGGCGACGTGGACAAGCTTTTGGACGTTTACTGCGAAAACATCAGAAGATGTGCGAAATATGGTGTTAAGTGTGTTACCTATAACTTTATGCCTGTTTTTGACTGGACACGTACACAGCTTGACAAAGAAGCAAAAGACGGTTCAACATCACTTGTTATGTATTGGGAACAGATGAAAGGTCTTGACCCATTAAAAGATGATATTCATTTACCTGGTTGGGATTCAAGCTACACACAAGAAGAAGTTCGTGAGCTTATTACTGCTTATGGTGAAATAGGCGAAGAAGGTCTTTGGAGCAACTTAGAAAAATTCCTTAAGAAAGTTATTCCGGTTGCTGAAGAATGTGGCGTAAGAATGGCTATTCACCCAGATGACCCACCATATCCAATCTTTGGTCTTCCAAGAATTATTACTAATGAAGCTAATCTTGACAGATTCTTAAAGCTTTACGATAGCCCAGCTAACAGCCTTTGCCTTTGCACAGGTAGCTTAGGTTGCGCAAAGAGTAACGATATTCCAAAGATGATTAGAAAATATGCAAAGATGGATAGAATCGCATTTATGCATATCCGTAACGTTAAAATTATGGAAGATGGTTCATTTGAAGAAAGAGCACACCTTTCTGATTGTGGCTCACTTGATATGTATGATATAGTAAAAGCACTCGTTGAAAATAATTACGAGGGTTACGTTCGTCCTGACCACGGCAGAATGATTTGGGGCGAAACTGGTAAACCTGGCTATGGTCTTTTCGACAGAGCGTTAGGGGCAACATATATTAACGGATTATTTGAAGCTTTAGAAAAGGAGCATAAATAATATGAATAAGAATGTTTTAAATACAGATTTAACAGGTAAGGTTGCAGTAGTAACTGGTGCGGGTGGCGTTCTTTGTAGCTACTTTGCAAAGGTTTTAGCTCGTGCTGGTGCTAAGGTTGCTTTACTTGACCTTAACGAAGAGGCAGCAAAAGGCTATGCAGATGAAATCGTAGCAGAGGGTGGCGTTGCAAAAGCTTACGCTTGTAACGTTTTAAATAAAGAAATCTGCTACAACGTTGCTGATGAAGTTTTAAAGGATTTCGGCCCTTGTGATATTTTAGTTAATGGTGCTGGCGGTAATAATCCAAAAGCTACAACAGATAAAGAATATTTTGAAATAGGCGATATTGATGCCGATACAAAATCATTCTTTGATTTAGATGCTGACGGTGTAGGCTTTGTATTTAACTTGAACTTCTTAGGTACACTTATTCCTACTCAGGCATTCGCTCGTCAGATGGTTGGGCGTGACGGTTGTAACATTCTCAACATTTCTTCAATGAATGCTTACACACCACTTACAAAAATCCCTGCTTATTCAGGTGCAAAGGCTGCTATTTCAAACTTTACACAATGGCTTGCAGTTCACTTCTCAAAGGTTGGCATCCGTGTTAATGCTATTGCTCCTGGTTTCTTCTCAACAAAGCAGAATGCAAAGCTTTTATTTAACGATGATGGTACACCAACTGCAAGAACAGGCAAGATTTTAGCCGCTACACCAATGGGTCGTTTTGGCGAAAGTGAAGAATTAGAAGGCGGACTTTTATTCTTAGTAAATAATGAAGCTGCTGGTTTTATAACAGGCGTTGTTTTACCAATTGATGGTGGCTTCTCAGCATATTCAGGAGTGTGATTGAAATGGAAAAATTCGTTCCAGTTGTTGTTATTAAAGAAATGTCTGAGACAGACAAAATTTTAACTGCTTTACAAAAATCAGATATTAACTGTGCAGAAATTACTTTCCGTACAGCTTGCGCTGCAGAAGCAATTAAATATGCAAGAGAAAAGTATCCAACAATGAACGTTGGTGCTGGTACAGTTATTAATGCAGAGCAATGTAAAACTGCTTTAGAAGCTGGTGCACAGTTTATTGTTTCACCTGGTCTTTCAGTGGCAGTTGCAGAAATTTGTAAAGAAAATAATATTCCATATTACCCAGGTTGTGTTACACCAACAGAAATTATGCAGGCTTTAGAACTTGGCATTACAACAGTTAAATTCTTCCCTGCAAATATTTATGGTGGCTTAAAAGCATTAAAGGCTCTTTCAGGCCCATTCCCACAGGTTAAGTTTATTCCAACCGGTGGCGTTGACAGAAATAATATCGATGAATTCTTAGCATTTGAAAAAGTTGAAGCAATCGGCGGTAGCTTTTTCGTAAAAGAAGCACTTGAAAAAATGGAGGGCTAATAAATGAAAAGAGTTGTTACATTCGGTGAATTAATGTTAAGACTTGCACCAAACGGTTATTACAGATTTTTCCAGAATGACCAGATGCAAGCTACATTCGGCGGTGGCGAAGCAAACGTTGCTGTGTCACTTGCAAACTATGGTTTAGACAGCGTTTTCGTTACAAAATTACCAACACACGCTATTGGTCAGGGTGCAGTTAACTCTTTAAGAGCATTTGGTGTAGATACAACAAAAATCGTTCGTGGTGGCGACAGAGTTGGTATTTACTTCCTTGAAAAAGGTGCTTCACAGCGTGGCTCAGTTTGTATTTATGACAGAGCACACTCTGCAATTATGGAAGCAGATAAAAGTGATTTCGATTGGGATTCAATTTTTGAGGGTGCTGATTGGTTCCACTTTACTGGTATCACTCCAGCATTAGGCAAAAACGTTACAGAAATCTGCCTTGAAGCATGTAAAGCTGCAAAGGCTCGTGGCGTTAAAATCTCTTGCGACTTAAACTACAGAGGTAAGCTTTGGACAAGAGACGAAGCGAGAAAAGCTATGACTGAGCTTTGCCAGTATGTTGACGTTTGTATTTCTAATGAAGAAGACGCAAAAGACGTATTTGGCATTGAAGCAGAGGATACTGATATTTATGGTGGTAAATTAAACCACGAGGGTTATAAATCAGTTGCTAAGCAATTAGCTGATAAGTTCAATTTTGAAAAAGTTGCTATTACATTACGTTCATCAATTTCAGCATCGGATAACGACTGGGCTGGTATGCTTTACGATGGCGAAAACTACTGCTTCTCAAAATCTTACCACCTTCATATTACTGACCGTGTTGGCGGTGGCGACTCCTTCGGTGGCGGTCTTATCTATGCATTACTTACAGGCAAATCAACACAGGATGCTATTGAATTCGCAGTTGCGGCATCTGCATTAAAACACTCAATAGAAGGCGACTATAACAGAGTTTCAGTTGCTGAAGTTGAGAAATTGGCAGGTGGCGACGCAAGCGGTAGAGTGCAGAGATAATTTCAAAAGATTATGCTTTTGAAATTATGAATGCAGAATTCAGAATGCAAAATGCAGAATTATTGTAAGGCTACGCCTTTTTAGTGCTGAGTGCTGAGTGCTGAGTTTCGGAAACGCGATGCTATTTTGTTTAATTAAAAATGAAAAATTAAAAATTAAAAATTTCGGAAGGCTTCGCCTTGATTATAATTAAATATGAATAACAAAAACTACATTCTTTCATTTTTACTTTAATGAACGAATGTAGTTGTTTTTTATAACTGTAGGGGAAGAGCTTTGCTCTCCCGCAAGTAATGGAATAAATCGAACCCTCAAAACAAACCAATCGAGTGTAATAAACTAAATGTCGGGCTTGATTATAATTATTGGTGAATAAAAATAGTTTATCCTATCATTAAAAGTTGTTTTTTATATCAACTGAAAATGATAGGATAAATTTGTTTTTACAATTATTATAATAGCGTCGCAGACCCACAATTTTTAATTTTTAATTTTTAATTTTTAATTTATTAATAGCGTCGCAGACCCACAATTTTTAATTTTTAATTTTTTACAATGCCCCGAAACTCATCACTTTGCACTCAGCACTCAGCACTTTAAAGCCGTAAGCCTTCCGAAATTGTGCATTGTGAATTGTGAATTGTGAATTAAAAAAATAGCGTTATTACTATTGACATTGCTGAACAGAAGTTATATAATAGCACTGTTACTAAAATAGAGGTATTATATAAATGGCGAAAAGAAAAATTATTAACACAAAATTAGAAATTTTACAATGCTCAATGGAGCTTTTTTTAGAAAAGGGTTACACGGCTTCTTACGTTACGACTATAGCCCAAAAGCTTGGTATAAGCACGGGTAATTTAACCTTTTATTTTCCCACAAAAGAGCATTTGTTAGCAGAGCTTGTTAAAGAGCTTTGTGTGTTTCAGTGGCAGATTATGGAGAAAGTAACAACCGATGGTAAAAGCTCGTTGTTAGCTTACCTTCTGGAGTTAGCAACTATTGCCTCGGTGTGTGATGAAAACCCTGTTGCAAAGGATTTTTATATTTCAGCTTACACTCATTCGTTGCCACTAAAAATTATTCGTGAAAGTGATACACAAAAAACTAAAACAGTGTTTTCAGAGTATTGCAAGGGTTGGTCAGAAACCGATTTTATAATTGCAGAAAATATTGTTTCTGGTATTGAGTATTCTATGCTCATAACAGAAGATACTGAAGAAGTATCTTTAGAAAAACGAATTGAAACAGGTCTTGACGTTATTATGAAATTATATGACGTTCCTGAGGATATAAGAAAGTCGTTACTACAAAATGTACTCAGTTTGGATTACAGAGAAATAGGACGAAATATATTAAATGAGTTTTGCATATATGTTGATGAAAAAAACAAGGCTCAGTTAGAAAAAATAGCAAAATAAGATTTTTAATATAGATTAGAGTGGGTTCGGATACGCTTTACCCACTCTAAACTACAAAGGAGTAAATTTTTATGAAAAGAACGTTATGTTTATTTTTAGCATTAATTCTTGCAGTCGGCATTTGCTTCAGTGCCCCTGTAACAATTACTGCTTCGGCGGCTGAAACAACGATTATAGACGAGGGTAACTGTGGTGCGACAGGCAATGAAGAAAGTGTTAAATGGTCACTTGACTCTGAAGGTACTCTTACTATCTCCGGCTCAGGTGCTATGGCTGATTACAATGGTTATGATATGCCTTGGTATAACTACCAAAACTATAACTACCAAAACAATATAACAACAATTGTTATTAATAAAGGTGTGACAACAATTGGTGAGCAGGCTTTTAATGGTTGCACCAAACTCATAAGAGTAACAATTCCAGAGAGTGTAACAGAAATTGGTAAGAAGGCTTTTACTGGTTGCGAATCTCTTACAACAGTAACAATTCCTGAGGGCGTAGAAAAAATTGGTTTTTATGCTTTTTTTGATTGCACCAAACTTACATCAGTAACTATTCCAAAAAGTGTAACAGAAATTGGTGATTATGCTTTTGATGCTTGCGATGCTCTTACTACTGTAAAAGTGCCTTGTAGTTGGAAAGGTGAAACAGCAGGTGGAAAAACTGTAACAAAATACCACACCTATAAAAATGGTAAATGTACAGTTGCAAATTGCGACAACGCTTGTGCCCACGAAACTATAACTGACGATGATGTCTGCACAACTTGTGGTGGCAAATACTGTGGTGCTGACAAAACTGAAGACAAGGTTGTGTATTTCTTTGACGAAGGTACCTTAACAATTACAGGCAAAGGTGCTATGGCTGATTACACAGGTAATGATATGCCTTGGTGTAACGACAAAAGTGCTATAAAAAGGGTTGTTATTGAAAATGGTGTAACGTCAATTGGTAAGTATTCTTTTTATAAATGCACAGCGCTCGAGTCAGTAACAATCGGGGACAGCGTAACAAGTATTGGTGATAATGCTTTTGATGGTTGCACAAAGCTTAGCTCAGTAACAATTGGTAATGCTGTAATAACAATTGGTGTGAGTACTTTTAAAAATTGCACAATGCTTCAAACAATAACAATCCCAAACAGTGTAGAAAAAATTGGTAACGGTGCTTTTTGTGGGTGTTCGCGCCTTAGAGTAGTAACAATCCCAGACAGTGTAGAAAAAATTGGTTTATCTGCTTTTTATAGTTGCGATGATCTTACAACTGTAAACGTACCTTGTAATTGGGATGGTTCTATATATAATTTTGCAGAAAGCATACTTGAATTTGCAGACCACGATACCACAAAAACAGCAACTTGCATATCAAAAGCAGAATGTTCAGTTTGTGGTGAATATGGTGACTTTGCAAACCACACCCCCGCAGAAAGTGCTATCTACACAGATAACGGCGACGGTACTCACGGTTTCGAATGCACCTTCTGTGGTACTGTAACCGAGGCTCACACTCCAGATGCAAATGGTTACACAGTGGGTAGCGATGGAACACACAGCTTTAAATGCTCCGGCTGTGGTACGGTCGTCACCGAGCCACATAATTTTGAAAACGCTGCCCACCAGTGCGCTTGCGGCAAGCGGGAGACTTATAGCATTACCTGCACAGAAACAGGTTCCAAGGGTGGTGCGGTTAGATTGACGAATACGGAACCTGCAATCCACGGGCAGACATACACCACCCAACTCCTGATGCCCGAGGGCTTACAGGGCTGGTACACCGATGTAATCAAGGTTTCTGTCAATGGTGAGGAACTGGTTAAGGACACAGACTATACCTACGATTTGTATACCGTTACACTGACAGTCGATGGCGAAAAGGTCACTGGCAACATTGAAATTACCTACCAGATCAATGCGAAGGTTACCTTCGTCCTGAATGGTGGCGATTTGGAACCGACCCTCAAGGATCGGTTAGCTTTCGGCGGTCTGCACATTATAGATGACAAGATTACCATGCCGTTGGCTTACGGGGTGCGCAGCAGTTTCGATGAGTTGAATAATACCTTTATCCGTGAAGGTTACATCTGCACTGGTCTGAAAAATGGTGAACAGGATGCAGATATAACCGCTCCTGTGGTCAATTGCACCCTCTCAGTCCAGTGGCAGTGTACCCATAATACAATTGATGAAAATGATGTTTGCACAACTTGTGGTGGCAAATACTGTGGTGCTGACAAAACTAAAGACAAGGTTGTGTGTTTCTATGACGAAGGTACAGCAACTTTGACAATTACAGGCTCAGGTGCTATGGCAGACGATGAAATGCCATGGAAAGATTATTATGACATTATAGAAAAAATTGATATAGAGAATGGCGTTACCTCAATTGGTGAATTTGCTTTTGATAGTTGTATGTCACTTACATCAGTAACAATTCCAGATAGTGTAACAACAATTAGTGATTTTGCTTTTTGTGGCTGTGAATCTCTTACATCAGTAACTATTCCAAAAAGTGTAACAACAATTGGTAGACATGCTTTTGCTAATTGCACTGCGCTTACATCAGTAACGATTCCAAAAGGTGTAACAGCAATTGGTAGTAATGCTTTTTATTATTGCACTGCACTTACATCAGTAGAAATACCAGAGAGTGTAGAAACAATTGGTGATTATGCTTTTAAGTATTGCGCAGCTCTTACATTAGTAACAATTCCAGGTAGTGAAACAACAATTGGTAAAGATGCTTTTTATGGCTGCACAAAAATACTTTTATTTGTTGATAAAGATAATACCAATGTTAAAGACTATGCGACTGATAACAATATTAACTACGTAGTTGATGGTTCAGGTGAATTAGAAAAATTAACCTTTACACCAATTTACAAAGAAGCAGATAATGAAAACAGTGAAATAACAGGTTATTCTGTAACTGCTCGTGATAAAACAATCTCAGGTGCTCTTACAATTCCTAGTGAGTTTAACGGTAAGCGTGTAACAAAAATTGGCAACGGAGCTTTTGCGAATTGTGAAAGCCTTACATCAGTTGTAATTCCTGATTCAGTAGTTTCTTTAGGCGAAATGGCTTTTTATTCATGCGGTAGCTTAGAAACAGTTACTTTAAGTAGTAATATTACTGTAATTCCTGATGAAGCCTTTGCTTATTGTGAATCTCTTAAAACACTTCCTATAACTGAAAAAATTACAAGCATTGGCGAAAGTGCTTTCTATGGTTCAGGTAAACACAGTAAAGTTTCTCTTTCGGGTGTTACTATAGGTTCAGAAGCATTCTTACAGTGCGGTATTACAGGGTTAACTCTCGAAAATTGCAATTTGAATGATGCAAATGTATTTATTAATAACGAAATAGAGGAACTTACACTTTCAGAAACAAATATACCTGATGAAATGTTTAAAAGTCATTCTTATCTAAAAACATTAGTTGCTGAAAATAGCGTTTTAGGTGCAGGGGCTTTTTCAAGTTGCTTAGGTCTTGAAAATGTAACTGTTTCAGGTGGTGAAATTAACAATACTGCATTCATGAATTGTTCTTCACTTGAAACCGTAACTATAGATAATATTGATTCTATTGGTGAAAATGCATTTTGTTGTTGTACTGCTCTTAATAGTGTTGTGTTAGGTGATGGTTTAGAAACTATCGAATTTGGTGCATTTGTCGATTGTAATTCACTTGAAACGATTGAATTACCTGAAGGTTTAACAACAATTGATGAGAGTGCTTTTAGTGGCTGTAAAAGACTTAAAAAAGTAACAATTCCTAAAAGTGTAACAAAAATTGGTGTAGGTGCATTTGAAGTTTGCACTTCACTTGCAGAAGTTGAAATCTCTGAAGGTGTAACAACAATTGGCAATCGTGCATTTCAGTTCTGTGAAGCACTCACAAAAATTATAATTCCAAAGAGTGTTACAAGCATTGATGCCGAAGCATTTTATAACTGTGGTAATTTAAAATACATTTTCTTTGAAGGTACAGAAGATTCACAAAAAGAATTGGGTGATGTTTTAGTTACAAATGCGAAAATTCACTATGGTTCTTCTACTCATACATTTAATGAAAATTACACAGTAGACTTAGAACCTACTTGTACTGAGAAGGGTAGCGAATCTCAGCATTGTAAATATTGTGATTTAACACAAAATTCAAAAGAAATCAAAGAAAATGGTCACACATCAGTAAATGGTGGTACAGAAAAAGCTCACACAATTTGTGACGTTTGCGAAGAAATTTTATCTGCAGAGCACGAATTTGCAAGTAAAATCACAACAGAGCCTACTTATACAAAAGAAGGTATAAAAACCTTTACTTGTGAATGTGGCTACTCTTATGAAGAAGTAATTCCTTGTCTCGTACCAGGTGAAATTAAAGCAGAAGAAGCTGAGTCAAATTCATTCTCAGCAACTGTTGTAGATATTAATAGCATAGTTACAAAATTACAGTTAACCGAAGAAGAAAAAGCGTTAATTGAACAAGGTGCCGATATGAAAATCGTTTTCAAATTAAGCGATATTGGTGCTACAATTAATACTCCTGAAAAAGAAGCTATCTTTAAAGCTTTAACTAATGAAAAAATTGCTGTGTTCCTTGATATTCAATTAGTTAAGCAAATAGCTAATAACTCGGTTAACGTTCAGAAACTTAATGATTTAATTAAGGTTACAGTTGAACTTCCATCAGAATTTATTAGTAAAGATGGTAATGTTAAGAGAAGTTATAGCGTTTTAAGATATCACGATGGTGATGAAACGAAGGTAACAACTCTTAATGCAAAGTTTGATGAAACTACAGGAACTCTTACTTTTGAAACAGATCGCTTCTCAACTTATGCTATTGTTTATAGTGATGTTGTAGTTTCTGATGGTGAAGGTGTTCCGGGAACTCCTGACCCAGGAGATGGTGAAGTAAGCACACCAGAAAATCCAAAGGACGAAACAACACCAGGTATACCTGAAACTCCAAAGGATGAAACAACACCAGGTACACCAGAAACTCCAAAGGATGATGTTTCAAACGATAAGAACGACGATAGTGTCACAAATGACAAGAATGACGCTTCATCTGAAACTGGAACAAACGATAAAAACGATACCTCAAAAGACGATGTTCCAAAAGCAGGTGTAATAAGCACTACTTCTATTTGGCTCGGCGCTATGGCGTTAAGTGGCTTAGGTGCATTGTTAGTTTCTAAAAAGAAAAAAGAAAACTAAAAAAATAACCATACAATTGTAAAATTGTATGGTTGTTTTTTTAATAATGAAGCATCTTATAAAAATTAGGGTAAGAATTAAAGAACTGATTTAAAGTTGTTCTTGTGTTAGAGCCTGGGTCGTTAATATAAAATGCAGATGTTGTTAAAGAGTTAGTTGCTTTAACACCAGTTACAACAACGTAGTGTTGACCGCCATTAGATTTTTTTGCACCAACAATAACTGGTTTGCCTTGCTCTAAAAGATTATAAATTTTTGTAAGGTAACCGCTGGAAGTTGTGATTTGAGTGTAATTACTCGGCCAATAAACTGCACCGCCCGAAGTGTAAGAGAGCTTTTTAGCCATATTGTGTGGGTAAATTGTAGTGTTAGTTCTCTTGCTTTCAAGCATTGCAATCGCTGTTGTGGCACAACCAATTTTTGCAATACTCTGACCTGAGCTACCTAAGGTAACATTCGCCCAGCGGGAGTCAGTCTGTTTAAAATTCGGTACACCTGAAAGCGAAATTGCTTTGTAACTTGTTGTCGTATTATTAGAAGTAGAAGTTACTAAATAAGAACTACTTACATAACCTGTTTTATTACCATTGTAAAGAATTTTACTCCAGCCATTTGAAGTAGAAATAACAGGCACTTTTGTACCACTACTAAGTCTTGCTTTAATTGTCGCACTTGTTGAAGCTGAGCTTCTTACATTAAGATTGCCACTTGTAGTTTTTACTGTTTTAACATCCTTTGAAGTTACAGTAATATAATCTGCACTACAATAACCATAGCCCGAAGCACTATATTTCACGTACCAGAAATTTCCATTTTTGCTTATAAGTGTAATAAGTGAATTTCGTTTTAACGTTGTAACAATACCTGATGAAGTAGAAGCACTTTTTCTTACGTTAAGTGAAGTGGATTGTGTTGTAACTTTACCGACACCATAAACTGTACTACTTGCACTTGCATTCATAGTGATACTGTTAATCAAAGTAATTGAAAGAATTAATGCTAAAATTAAACTACACGTTCGTTTCATAAAAATACACCTCGTATTTACTATTTTTGCATTGCTGAAAAAAGTAATGCCTTTACATAGTAACATACGGGGTGTTCTATTTCATTACACAAATATTGGAAAATCAGTTTGTAGGGGCAGACCTTTGGTCGCCCGTGGTCAGTGGTCAGTAGTTTGTGAAAGTTCTATAAATTCACCAGCGATATATTTTAAATCGTCAAATGATTCAATAGAACTCATTTTTGCTCTGTATTCTGCGGCACCTCTGAGTCCTTTTGTGTACCAAGCGGCGTGTTTTCTTGCTTCTCTTATACCGACTCTTTCGCCCTTATATTCACATAGTTTCTCAATGTGTTTAAGCATTATAAGCATTCGCTCAATTACAGGTGGTTCAGGTAAAATTCTTTCGTGCTCTAAGTAAGCGTTAATCTGCTTAAATACCCAAGGTCTGCCTAAAGCACCACGCCCGACCATAACTAAGTCGCAACCTGTTTCTTCAAGCATTTTTGCAGCACTCTTGCCGTCAATAATATCGCCGTTACCAATAACGGGAATTTTAACAGCCTGTTTTACTTCTCTTATAATATCAATATTAACAGGCGGGGAGTACATCTGCACTTTAGTTCTGCCGTGAACTGTTATAGCTTTAGCACCAGCAGCTTCACAACGTTTTGCAAGTTCAACTGCATTTATTGTGTTATCATCCCAACCAGAGCGCATTTTTACTGTTACGGGGATGTTGACTGCATTTACTACTTCTTTTACAATTCTTTCTGCAAGCTCTGGGCTTTTCATAAGTAAAGCACCGCCACCAGAAGCCGCAACCTTTGGCGCTGGGCAACCCATATTTATATCTATAAATTGTGGTTCAAACTCTAAAGTTTTTACGGCTGCTTTTGCCATAGTTAAAGGGTCGTTACCAAAAATCTGAGCACCACAAGGGCGTTCGGGCTCTGTAATAGCTAAAAGCTCTTTGCTTTTTTTATCGTTAAGTGTAAGTCCCTTTGAACTCACCATTTCTGTAACAGAATAGCAAGCACCGTAATTAACACAAAGCTCCCTGAATGCTCTGTCAGTAACACCAGCCATTGGTGCTAAAGCTACCTTGCCATTTGTATTTAAAAAATCAAAATTCATACTGTAACCTCTCTTGTTGGGTTAGTATAGCATATTTTAGTTACAAGTTGCAAGTATGCAAGTAGATGTTAGGTGTTAGGTTTTGAATATTAGAAAAGTTCTACCATTTAGTTTGTATAAAACTTTAAATGATAGAACTTAGTTGTTTTAGTTTATAATCAAGGTGAAGCCTTCTGAAATTCTGTATTCTGCATTCTGAATTTTGCATTTGAGCAAAGCGGATTTATGGCTTGCAAATTCCACAAGGGAAATACCCACCATAAATAAGCTCATTTTTATCACCTTTGAAAACTTCTTTGTTTTCTTCGGATATTTTATTGACAGCAGAACAAGCTGGGTAGTGAAACTTTTTCGTGTTGAGGTTTAAAATATAAGTTTTCCCAAGCTTTTCTTCGGTGCTTGTGTTTTCTTGTGTAACAGGACTGGTTGTAGGTGTTACAATTAAATAACTTTCACCAGTTTTATAATTAATTTTTATATATGGCTGAGCGTTGTAGCAGAACACGTTAAATGAAATTCCTTTACCGCCATCTTCAACTGAATATGCCTCCATTTTAACGCCTTTGCACAAAAGATTGTCGCCCTCAAAAATCGGTGTAACTCTATACATAACGTGGTTGTTTGTTTCTTCAATGTAATCGGCAACCATATTTTCAAATGGTAACATTCCGTCTACGTTTAAATATCTTGTACCGGTTATAAGATTTCTGTCGTTTGCATTTTCACCTGATAATTGGAATCCGATAAGGTGACAACGGTTATATAAATATTTTCCATCTACACAGTCGTATTTCTTTAATTGCCAACCACTTGGTTTAATCATACCGATTTCGCCACGCTCTTCTGTGGGCATTGTTTCAATACCTAAGCAAGCAAACGCTACACCACATCTGCCTAAGGAATCTAAATTTGAATAGTGCTCAAATGCCTTTGTGGTGATTTCTGCTTCTGTGAATTCAGGCTTATTGTTGTTGAGAATAACACACGCTTTGTCTGTATAGTCAGGAATTGAATTTTCAGAAATGATTTCTGTATTTTCTTCTGTAGTAATAGGTAACGTAGTTGCTTCGGTAGTTATGATGTTTTGGGTTGATTCTACAGAAACAGTTGTTCCTGTTTCATAAGAACCACCACAAGCAGATAATATCAGAAGAACTAACAGTATTGCCAATAATTTAATGCTTTTCATAAATAAATTTACTCCAGATGTTTTATGGTGCTGAGTGCTGAGTGCAAAGTGCTGAGTGCAAAGTGCTGAGTTGAGGGACCTGCGGTCGGCATTATATAAAGTTTTAAAATTTGGTTTGTTATTTCGTTTGTGACTTATCAAATGAATAAATAAGTTGAAAATAGAACGATAAATCAATTCATAAAACAAACAATTATAATAACGGCGTAGCCCCGAAACTCAGCACTTAGCACTTTGCACTCAGCATTAATCACTTTTAAATTTTAGTGCTTATCGAGTTTGTTTGAAATCTGTTTTATAAAGAGTGTAATTTAACGCTTTGAGTTCTCTCACAAGGGCATCATTAGTCTTGATTTCATTCTCGAAAATAACACCGCCGTGTGCTAAATCTTCAACCTCGTGGAAGTCAGAGCCAGCTACAACAATATCTTTATTGTGGTATTTTGCCCAAGCTTCTGCTATAGGGTTTGAAGAATAGTGTCGTGGATTTCCGTTAAATACTTCGTAGCCGTCAAGAATTTCCCAATCTTCAACAGTGAGACCACGTCTGAAAGGGTGAGCCTGTAAAAACAAAAGACCATTTTTCTTGCAAAGCTCAGAGAAGTCTTCTGGTGAATAGTCCATTAAATCACCGTTGCTTCTTAAAAATTCTTCTGTAACGCCATAAACAAGGTAGTCATTGTCACTTTCATAAAAGTTGATTTCCATACCTAAAAGAACAACCATTTTGTTCTTTAATTCTTCTTTTAAAATGTTATAGCCTTCTAAAAAATGTGTGACTTTTTCATCCCACGTTGCATTTTTATATGGCTCTTTAGAAAAGGCTGAAGAATTCATATGGTCAGTTACAACAATTCCATTGTAATTTGTTGTAAGATATAATTCTGCAATTTGTTTAGCTGGAATTGAAGCACATCTGCTTACTTCATCTGTATGAAGATGCATTTCAAATAAATAACTCATACTAATTTTCTCCTACAAAGAAATTTTTACATAATTATATTCTTTTTTTTATTTATTGTCTATACACCTATTGAAAAAATATAAGAAAAATGTTACTATTATTTTGTATAAAAATTTTCTTTGTAGGAGTGTTTTTTATGGCAAAGTTAAAAGCAGCAATTATTGGTACAGGTGGTATCAGTAACGAGCATATTATGGCATATCAGAAAAACGAAAATGTTGAGCTTTACGCTTTTTGTGATATTAACGAAAAACAACTTAACTTAATGGCAGAAAAGTATGGTGTTCCTAAAGAAAGATGCTTTTTAGATAAAGATGAAATGTTAAAAGCGTTACCTGAAATTGACATTGTAAGTGTTTGTACATGGAACTCTGCTCACGCTGAATGTACTATTGCGGCTCTTAATGCTGGTAAAAATGTTCTTTGCGAAAAGCCAATGGCAATGAATACCCGAGAAGCAGAAGAAATGCTTGAAGCAGCAAAGAAAAACAATAAGCTTCTTCAGATTGGCTTCGTAAGAAGATACGGTAACGATGCTGACGTAATGAAGGATTTTATTGATGCTGGTTACTTTGGCGATATTTATTATGCAAAGGCTACATATTTAAGAAGAAACGGTAACCCTGGTGGTTGGTTTGGTGACAAATCTCGTTCAGGTGGTGGTCCACTTATTGACTTAGGCGTTCACGTTATTGACTTGGTTCGTTACCTTTGCGGTAATCCAAAGCCTGTTTCAGTTTATGGTGCTACATTCCAGAAGCTCTTTAATCGTCCTGACATTAAAGGCGGTAAGGGTTATAACTCAGTTTCAGCAGGCGTAAATGATATTTGTGATGTTGAAGATTTAGCAAGTGCTATGATTCGTTTTGATAATGGTCTTGTTCTTTCTGTTGAAGCTTCATTTTCACTTAATATTAAAGAACCAAAAGGTGATATTGAATTCTTTGGCACAAAGGCTGGTGCAAAGCTTTCACCTGAGGTTGAAATCTTTACAGATGAACAAGGTTACCTTGTAAACGTTTCATTCGATAAAGATACATCTTTAAGCTTTGACGGACTCTTTGCTGGTGAAATCAATCACTTTGTAGATTGCTCACTTAATAACGTTCCTTGCAGAGCTCCAGCAGAAGACGGCGTTGAGCTTATGAAAATTTTAGACGCTATTTATGAATCTGCAAAAACAGGTCACGAAGTTATATTAAAATAAATCTCTTTTGAACGGGAGGAAGAATTATGCATAAATGCGATAGCTGTGGTAAAGTAGTTGTAAATGAGCAGGACTATATGTGTCCACATTGTGGTGCGGTTTCAAACAAACATTGCGACCACTCAACACATTTGCCTGACGATAAATATTTCAGAGCTAATGATTACAGAACCGCTGCTGAAGAGCACAAAAGTAAAACTTATGACTATGAGAAAGCCCCAAAAACTGATGCAAGTCAGAAGTTTGATATAAACGATTTAGCAAATATTAAAGGTGCAGAAGATGTAAAGAAAATTGCGAAAAAAGCATTTATTGAGCAGGATAAAAATGGTAGAAAGAAATTTAAACCAGTTGCTATTGTTTTAATAGTGATTTTTGCAATCAATATTTTTGCAAATGTTTTAGACCTTGCATTCAGTGCAGTTGATGATGTCTTTGAAGGTATTGAGTCTGCTTTCAGTGAAGAAGTTGCTGTGGGTGAAGATTTAATTATTCATAACTTCTCACTTCGTACTTATGTTGATGGTGCAACATTTGACAAGGTTGACGATTGCCTTACTATAGATATTGCTGAGATGTATTTTGAATATTATGGTTCACATGATGAATATTATGATTCCAGTACTGATGAATGGCAGGATGATTTTAGCTTTCCAGGGAACTATATTTTGGATAATGAGATAGATTTCGCTTTAACGCTTTATGATGAGAATGATGTTAAAATAGTGGATTTTGATGAGGATGCCTACAAGGATTCAATAGATTTGGCGGCGGAGCTTACGGAGAATGGCGAGCTTAAAATATATGGGCTTAATTCACATCTCCGTAATATGAATGGCAAGGATGTTTACTGCCATATAGGCACATCATTAATAGAGTTTGAAAACGATGCAACAAACGAAGAATTCGGTTGTGACTTCTATTTCCCATTCAATTATATTAAAATTTCATCAAATGGTACTGTAGGTTTCTACGACATTTATAAGGATTATGAAACAGAGGATAAGAATATTATTACTGAAGCAGACCTTTCGTCTCGTTATATTCCCGATGAATATGTAGAATGTATTGAATTTGGTGATGAAACTACAAATATATTTGAAAGCGTTCCTGCTTCTGTCACATACAACGAAACAGTTACTTTAGTTGACTGATATGAAAAAAACGAGATATACAACCATCAGCGGTATGGTTTCAGCGTTGTCGGTGGTTATAATGCTACTCACAAACATAATGCCGTCTATGATGTATGTAATTCCTATAGTAACTGGTGCAATAGTTTTTGCAGTTAACGAAATTATCGGTAAAAAATGGGCTGTTGGGGTGTTCTTTGTAACAAGCCTTATTTCGTTCATTCTTTTAACTGATAAAGAAACTGCGCTTAACTATACGCTGTTTTTCGGGTATTACCCACTATTAAAACCAATTTTTGAAAAACTACCAAAGGTGCTTTCGTGGGTTGTGAAATTAGTTGCATTTAACGTTGCGATTACGGCAATCGGTTTAATTGTTACTTTTATTTTTAAGTTGCCGTTTTTAGATGAAGATTTAGGTAAGTTTACAATTCCTTTGTTTGCGGTTATGTTTAATTTGGTCTTTATAATGTATGACGTTATGTTTACTGTATTTAAAAAGCGTTTAGCACCATTATTTAATAAATTAAAAAACAAACTCTCTTGACTTTTTATATTGTAGAGTGTAAAATCAACTTATATTTTATTAGGAGGCAAAATTATGGATATTTTTGCAGGCTTTACCAATTTCGATTGGTCAGTATTCCAATTAGTTGAAAAACTCTGGAATCCTGTTCTCGATGCGATTATGGTATTTATTACTCACTTAGGTGATGACGGTATTTTCTGGATTGCTTTAGGTTTAATTCTTTGCATATTCAAGAAAACAAGAAAATTAGGCGTACTCGTTATTTTAGGTTTAGGTATTGCAAGCTGTATCAATAACCTTGTTCTTAAACAAATCTTTGAAAGACCAAGACCATTTAACTTTGATGGTTGGCCAGGCGAATTTATTTACCCTAATTTAGTTGAAAGACCACACAGCTTCTCATTCCCATCTGGTCACACTTCATCTTCATTAGGTGCAGCAACACCACTTCTTATTAAAGCAAACAAAAAATTTGGTATTCCGATTTTCATTCTTGCTTTACTTGTTGGTTTCTCAAGAGTTTACATTCACGTTCACTACCCAACGGATGTTATCGTTGGTACAATAGTTGGTATTATCGGCGGTATCTTAGCAGTTGTATTATTTAAATATGGTATGCCACTTGCTAAGAAAATTCTTGGTGAAAAGTTAATCACAAAGATTTTTGGCGAAATCTAATGACCGCTTATTTTTGCGCAGAACAAACCTCTGAAGTTCAGACTTCGGGGGTTTTAGTCATTTTTTCACCCACTCGTCTTACGACTTCGGGGTGAAGAAAACGCCTTCTGCATCCAAACTAAGCGGTCAATTATGGTTCGTAATCTAACCACTGACTAACCGACTTACTGACACACTGACACACTTATCACTTCCTAATCATAAAATTAACATTTCTTTAAAAATTTTTTATAGAAAATTCTTGACTATAAAAAAATAAAGTGATATATTCTTTTTTAGCAAAATTAAGAAATATTAAGATTTCAGGGATGTGAAAAATTATGTGGTTCTGGTTTTCTATAATCGCTTTAATTTGTTGGAGTGGTTCAGACCTTTTCTCAAAAATTGGCTGTGCAGATGCTAAAGATAAATACAGTCATTTTAAAATGGTGACAGCGGTCGGCGTTGTAATGGGTATTCACGCTTTTTACGAAATTTTCGTTTCAGGCGTAGAGTTTAATTTCGATGCAATGCTTCGTTACTTACCAGTTTCATTACTTTACATAGGTTCAATGACTTTAGGTTATATTGGTTTAAGATATATTGAACTTTCAATTTCTTCACCAATATGTAACTCATCAGGTGCTTTGGTTGCACTTCTTTGTATTATTACCGGCGATATTTTAGCAGTTCCACAATATATTGCAATCGCTCTTGTGTGTGTTGGTGTTGTTGGTCTTGGCTTTGTAGAAATGAGCGAAGATGAAGATTTAAGAAAGAAAAGACAAGATAAAGCGAATTATAAATATTCAAAAAGTGCTTTAGCGATTATTTTACCACTTCTTTATTGTCTTTTAGATGCTCTCGGTACATTTGCTGACAGCCTTGTTTTAGAAACCTTAGACGAAGATGTTGCAAACGTTGCTTATGAATTAACATTCTTGGTTTGCGGTATTGCTTCGTTTATCTACGTTAAATTCATTAAAAAGCAAAAGTATTTACCTAAAAAAGAAGGTCCTAAGTACATTGGTGCTTTATTTGAAACTGCTGGTCAGTTTGCTTATATTTATGCAATAGGTGATGAGGCACATGTTGCAATGGCAGCACCAATTATTTCAGCTTACTGTGCAGCATCTGTTCTCTGGGGCAGAATTTTCTTAAAAGAAAAACTTTCGTGGAAGCATTATGCTATGATTTTAGTTGCAGTTGCAGGTATTGTAGTGCTTGGTCTTTATGACGCTTAATAAGTGCTGAATGCTGAGTGCTGAGTGCAAAGTTAAGGAAGGCTTCGCCTTGATTATAATTATTAATTAATAAAAACAACAAAATTCTATCATTTGGGTTTACAATAAACTTTAAATGATAGAATTTTTTATTATGTTATTTATAGTTTTAATATTAAACTTTTTCTATATATAATTAGTGAAAATGAAAAGATAAATTAACTGTTACAATAAATTATTATAATTGCGGCGTAGCCCCGAAACTCAGCACTTTGCACTCAGCACTCAGCACTAAGAAAAGAAGCTCAGGCTGTTGCCTGAGCTTCTTGCATTATAGCTTTTCTTAAAATAAGTCTTGCATCTTGTATATCACAAACGCCGTCTAAGTTTACGTCAATAAACTCTTTTCGTGTTTCATCGAGTGGTGCTGAGAGTTTAGCGTGTGCTTTTAAAATGATTCTTGCATCTTCTGTTGTTACTTTTTCGTCGCCATTAACGTCGCCGTATTTAACAGATTTCTTGAGGTCAATTAAATATGGGTCAATTCCTGCTTCTGCGGCATAAATAACTGCAGAAGGGCAAGTTGAGTAGCACGAATATTTAAAGCTTCTCTGGTGACCAAACTCGTTATCAATTCGTATTGCAAAAGCAAATCTTCCTACTGTTTTAACGTTTTCAGGAATTGTTACGTTAAGAAGTAACGGGCAGTTTTCAAAAGCATAAGAACCAATATCTGTAACGCCACGACCAAAATCAACAGTTTCTAAAGCCTCATTGTTTGAAAAAGCACTAAGACCAATAGTTTTTACTGAATTAGGGAAAGTAATAGAAGGAATACTTTTACAGTTAGAAAAAGCGTAATCACCAATTGCTTTTAAACCTGTTTTTGGGAATGTAATACTTGTTAAAGCTTTGCAATCAGAAAATGCTCTTTTAGGAATTTCTTTTAAAGAAGAGCCTAAATTAACACTTGTCATCTTTTTACAACCGAAAAATGCGAATTCGCCAATGGTTTCAACGTTATTAAGATGTATGCTACTAAGTGACTCGCAAAGGTTAAAACAGTTAGCGCCTATTGATTTAACAGAGTTACTAAGAGTGACTGTGGTAAGCTTGTGGCAGTTATAAAATGCATAATCGCCAATAGATGTAACAGTATTTGGTATTTTAACTTCTTTAATAGAAGGCTTGTTTCTGAAAACCTCGTTGCCAATAGCGGTAACTGTTTTGCCATCAATAGTTTCAGGAATGTTTATTGAAGTTGAATGCAAGTTATTGAAGCCAGTAATGGTAATAGTGTTATCGCTATTTACTTCATAAGTGTAGTTTTCGTAAGTTGCTGCGAGTGCAACAGGCGAAAGAATAACAGTTATAGCAACTGCGAGTACAATAGAAAGTAATTTTTTCATAATTAAAACTCCAAAATAAGTATTCTACAACTTATTATACAACATTTTTTTAAGTTTGTATATATGTAATTTTAAAATGTAAAAATGAAATAAAATACATAAAATTTACATATTTTTGAAAAAAGTATTGCAATTCTAATGGATATAGTGTATAATCCACTCATTCCAAAAAATATTTAGTGAGGTTTTAGAAATGAAAAAGTTTGTAAAAGTACTTTCAATCGTTCTTGTTATTGCTTTAATCGGCGCTTTTGCTGCTTGTGGCGGTAATGCTGATAAAGAAAACAATGGCGATAACGCAAAAGAAACAATCAAAATCGGTGTTCAGACAAATACAACTGGTGATATTTATTCATCAGGTGACTTTGGTGAAGATGCTGTTGTTCGTTATGACAATGGTGCTCTCGCAGTTGAAGCTCTTAAGAATAATAAGGTTGACATCGTTATCATTGATAACGAACCAGCTAAAGCTTACGTTGCTGCAAACACAGGTCTTAAAATTCTTGAAACAGAATATACAGAAGAAGATTACGCTATCTGCTTCCAGAAGGGTGACACAGAGCTCAAAGATGCAGTAGATGGTGCTCTCAAAGCTCTTATTGATGATGGTTCTGTTAAAAAGATTGTTGACAAATACATCAACTCAGGCGATGCAACAGAAGAACTCGCTGGCGTTCCTGTAACGGCTGTTGATACAGATAAACCAAATCTTGTTATGGCAACAAATGCAGAATTCCCTCCATACGAATACATCGATGGCGATATGTATTACGGTATCGACGTTGAAGTAGCAAAGATTATTGCTGATAAATTAGGTTATGATCTTGTTATCGAAAACGTTGCATTCGACTCAATTATCCCAGGCGTTCAGGCTGGTAAATATGATATGGGTATGGCTGGTATGACAGTTACTCCTGAAAGACTCGAAAGCGTTGAGTTCTCATCATCTTATGCAAAAGGTATTCAGGCTATTATCGTAAAAGAAGATGGCAAAATCCAAGCTAAGGAAGACCTCGACCCATTCTATCTCCCTGCAGAATAATTAGTTTATTTTTAGGGCGGAGCCACTCCGCCCTGTTTTTCTGTTTTATGTGAAAGGAAGATTTTATGTCAGTAATTATTGCTGAAATTCTGGCTTTTTTCGGAGAATTCAAAAGAATAATGATAGATGGTGACCGTTATAAGTTTATTTTAGATGGTCTTAAAAACACATTTGTTATTACTCTTGGCGCCTTAGCAATCGGTATTGTTATAGGTATCGTAGTTGCCGCAGTGCGTACGTCATTCGATAAAAACAGAGAATCAATGAAAGTACGTGGTGGTGCGAGTTACTATTTGCTTGCATTTTTTAATGCGCTTTGCAAATTTTATCTTACAGTAACTCGTGGTACGCCTGTTGTTGTTCAACTTATGATTTGTTATTTCGTTATTTTTGCTTTGGCAGATGATGGAATTCCAGTTGCAATATTCGCTTTTGGTATTAACTCTGGTGCTTATGTTGCCGAGATTTTCAGAGCGGGTATTATGTCAATAGACCACGGTCAGTTTGAAGCTGGCAGAAGCCTTGGTTTTAACTATTTCCAGACAATGAGATACATAATCATTCCACAGATGTTCAAAGCAGTTTTACCAACTCTTTGTAATGAGTTTATTGCACTCCTTAAAGAAACCTCTGTTGCTGGTTACGTTGGCGTAACAGATTTAACCAAAGCAGGTAATACAATAGCAGGTAGAATGTTCTCTTATTTTATTCCACTTCTTACTGTTGCTGTTATTTATCTTATAATGGTTTTAATTCTTTCTTCATTGGTAGGAAAATTAGAAAGGAGGCTTCGTAAGAGTGAGCGATAATGCATTGATTAAGGTAACTGACCTTAAAAAGCACTATAATGGTGGCGAAGTCAAAGCTCTTGACGGAGTCAACTGTGAAATAGAAAAAGGCGAGGTTGTAGTTGTTATCGGTCCATCGGGTAGTGGTAAATCTACTTTTCTTCGTTCTTTAAATCTTTTAGAAATTCCAACTGGCGGTCAGATAATATTTAATGGGGCAGATATTACAAACCCTAAAACAAATATAAACAAGCATCGTCAGAAAATGGGCATGGTGTTCCAGCACTTTAATCTTTTCCCTAATATGACTGTTCTTGGTAATATGACAAGTGCACCTATAAAAATTCTTAAAAAGTCAAAAAAAGAAGCTGAAGAAAAAGCGCTCGAGCTTCTCGACAGAGTTGGTTTAAAAGATAGAGCTCAAGCTTTCCCAAGTCAGCTTTCAGGTGGTCAGAAGCAAAGAGTTGCAATTGTAAGAGCTCTTTGTATGGAACCAGAGGTTATGCTCTTTGACGAGCCTACCTCTGCACTTGACCCCGAAATGGTTGGTGAGGTTCTTGAAGTTATGAAAGACCTTGCGTCACAGGGTATGACAATGGTTGTGGTAACTCACGAAATGGGCTTTGCAAAAGAAGTTGGTTCACGTGTTATCTTCTTCGATGAAGGTATAATTCAGGAAGAAGGCACACCAGAAGAAATATTCCTGAATCCAAAAGGCGAAAGACTTAAGAGCTTTTTGAGTAAAGTACTTATTTAGGAAATAGGAAATAGGAAATAGGAAATAGGAATTAGGAATTAGAAATTAGAAATTAGAACTTCGCAAAAAATTAAATGCATCCTATTATTTAGAGTTGGCGTTAAAACCAATTTTAAATGATAGAATGCATTTTTATATTTTTTCTAATTCCTGTTTTCTACTTCCTAATTCCTTGAAAACCCCTTGATTTATTGTAAGATAAATGGTAAGATTAACTATATTAACAAATGGAATTTGGAGAGTGCTTTCAAAATGAAAAAAACTTTTAAAATAATCTCACTGTTACTTGTTGTTTCAATGCTTTTAGCATTTGCATCATGTAAACCAGATGATGTAACCGAAGAGCCTACAACAACAGAAAGTGAAGTTGTTTCAACTACTGAGAAAACAGAAGATAAAGAAAAGGAAACACTTATTGTTAGTCTTGGTTTTAGTTTTGACTACCCACCTTATAAATATAAAGATGGTGACAAATTAAACGGAATAAACGTTGAACTTATGAAAGCTGTTGCAGATGAACTTAATATGAACGTTGAGTTTATTGAGGCAGATGCCCATAGCAGTCATTATGACCCTAAAAAATATGATGTTTTAGTAAATCGAACTGAAGATAATATTGAAAATGCAAAACTTTCAGAGGTTTATGTAAAAGATGTTCAATCTGTAATTGTAAAAGCAAGTAGCGATTACAATCTTTATGACGATTTCTATACAGGCTTTGATGGTGCTGGGTACCCAAAAGCTGTAAAGTCTGGTATTACAATCGGTGTTAAAAAATCAACAACTGGTGATATTTTTGCTTCTGCACCACTTAACGAGTGGGGCTTTGGTCAGGATAACGTAAATGAATATACATCTAATGAAGAAATGGTTAACGCCCTTAAAAATGGTGAAATAACTGCTATTGTAACAGATGATGCACTTGCAAGAAATATACTTGATGAGGTAAGTGGTCTTAAAATACTTGATTCTACATTTTACAGTGCAGAATATAAGGCTGCAGTAGTTAGTGAAGATAGTGAAAAACAAACTGCAATTCTTAATGCGATAAACGAGTTAATAAATGATGGTACTGCACAAAGTATTGTTGATAAATATATGGAGTATTAATTATGGATTTCGAGAAAGCACAGAAAAAAGCAAAAGAATTAGTCTTACAGATGACTGCTGAAGAGAAAATGAGTCAGCTTCTTTTCGATTCACCGGCAATTGAAAGACTTGGTATAAATGAATATAACTGGTGGAACGAGGCTTCTCATGGTATCGCAAGAGCGGGTGTTGCAACAGTTTTTCCACACGCTATTGGTATGGCGGCAACGTTTGATAAGGAATTAGTTAATACTGTTGCAGATGCTATTTCAACTGAGGCAAGAGCCAAATATAACAAAAGTATTGAGTTTGGTGACAGAGATATTTATAAAGGTCTTACATACTGGGCACCAAATATAAATATTTTCAGAGACCCACGTTGGGGCAGAGGTCAGGAGACTTTCGGTGAAGACCCTTACTTAACTTCACAATTAGCAGTTTCTTTCATAAATGGTATTCAGGGCGATGGCGAATTTTACAAAGCAACTGCTTGTGCTAAGCACTTTGCAGTTCACTCTGGTCCTGAAAAAACACGCCACGGCTTTGATGCTATCGCAAGTAAAAAGGATATGTATGAAACATATCTTCCAGCATTTGAGTACGCAGTAAAAAAAGCTGGCGTTGCTGGTGTTATGGGTGCATATAACCGCACAAACGGTGAGCCTTGCTGTGCAAGTAAAACCTTGATGCAGGATATTTTAAGAAAAGACTGGCAGTTTAAAGGCTACTACGTTTCTGACTGCGGTGCTATAAAAGACATATGGGAATTCCATAAATTTGCACCTACTATGAAAGAAGCGGCAGCAGTTTCACTTAAAACTGGTTGCAACTTAAATTGTGGTGAATCTTATAAATACTTAATTGATGCTTACGAAGAAGATTTAATTACTGATGAAGATATTACTGAAGCGGCAGAATATCTTTTCACAATCCGTGCACTTTTAGGTGAATTTGAAGAAAATAGACCATATAGTGATATAGGTTACGAAAAATTAGACTCAGATGAAAACAAAGCACTTAACTTAAAAGCATCAGAAGAAACAATGGTGCTTCTTAAGAATGAAAATAACTTCTTACCACTCAACAAGAGTGATTATAAAAAGGTTGCAGTTGTAGGGCCTAACTCAATGTCACATTTAGCACTCGAGGGTAACTACTTCGGTCACGCTTCTGAATATGTTACTTTAGCAGATGGTATCCGTCGTGAATTTACAGACTCAAAAATCTTTGTTGCAGATGGCTCACACCTTTGCAGTGAAGTTAAAAGCTCTTGGGATGGTTTTGAGTACCTTTACAGTGAAGGTATGGCGGCTGCATCTGAAGCAGACCTTACAGTTTTATGTGTTGGTCTTGACAGAACTATTGAGGGTGAAGACACAAACCACTCAAACGAATTCTCAAGCTGTGGTGATAAAAATACACTTTACTTACCTGCAACCCAGATGAAGTTAGCAGAATCAATCTGCGACGTTACAGACAATTTAATTGTTGTTATCACATGTGGTAGCGCTATTGACTTAGGTGAAAAGGTGAGAAAACACGCTAAAGCAATTATTCACGCCTGGTACCCGGGTGCATTGGGCGGTAAAGCGGTTGCTAATATCATTACTGGTAAAGCAGTGCCTTGCGGTAAAACACCGCTTACTTTCTATTACGAAACAAAAGAAATTCCATCTATGGAAGATTACAGTATGGAAAACAGAACTTATCGCTTCTATAAAGATGAGCCTTTGTATCCATTCGGTTTCGGTCTTTCATACACAAGCTTTATGTATTCTGATTTTAAAGTTCTTTCAGAAGATGATGAACTTATAAAAGTTTCTGTAAACGTTAAAAATACAGGTGACTTTGACTCTAAAGAAAAAGTTCAGGTGTATGCTAAGTTCAGTGATTCAAGAACTACAACACCAAAATATCAGCTTTGCGGTATTTCTTCTGTTGAACTCAAAAAAGGTGAGAGCAAAGAAGTAGAAGTTGAACTCGATAAATACTTTATTAAAGCAGTTCTTGAAGACGGCACAAGAGTTTCACCAGACGGCAAAATTACTCTCTTTGTCGGCGGTCACCAGCCGGATGAATTGAGCAACAAACTTTGTGGATATGAGTGTCTTTCACTCGATATTTAATGCAATTGCATTAAATATCATATCGTATACGAGTGAAACGAGTATATATCGCAACTGCATTTATGCAGTTATATCGCATTTGCATTAGCAAATATATCGCAATTATAATTTTAAACAACCCAAACTATATTCTTTCATTTTTGGTTTATTTATTGCTTTTAATGCGTTGTAGCGGGCGACCACAGGTCAGCCCCTACGATGGAATGAGTGAATTTATACCTCTATTCAAGAAAACTTTAAACAAAAATACACTGTAAATGAAATGAAAAATTAACTCCCACTACCGTAGGGGAAGAGCTCTGCTCTCCCGCAAGTAGTGGGAGTAGGTTTTTATTATAATGAATTACTCGAGTGTAACGAGCTAAAAACTAACTCGTTCTACTAACAAAACTATTGCTAAAACGAGAAATTTGTGTTAAACTAAGGTTGCGAAACCAATTGAATATAAAAATGTGGGGCGATTTTCTTTTTTATATAAGAATAAATCACCTTATTGTTGCGTATACTCATGCTGTGAATTTGATAAAAATGCAAATTCCGTCAGTATGAGTGTGCACTATTGCCCTTTATATTGAATTGGTTTCGCGACTATCGGAGTTTGCGTTTTTTGTGCGACTGCTTCGGTGGTCGCACTTTTTGTTTTTATAAGAGAATTAAGGTGGGATGAAAAAATAAGTTGAGAATTTTATAAATTAGCTATAAATTCCAGCTTGCTGGGGTTGAAATTGAATTAAAAAATAATAATATTAGGAGAATGTTTTATGAAAAAGTTTATTAGTTTAATTTTAAGTTTAAGTTTTGTTTTATGTTTTGCAGCTTGCGGCGGTAACGAAACACCGGATGAAAATGTAAACAATAATAGTGTTGTTGATAATGCAGATGACAATTCAGATGATAATATTATTACAAGCAGTAAAGAACTTACAGTAGATGATGTAAAAAATGCACCAGTTTCGCCTGAATCAGATTTTGAAGTTTATGAACCAGATAGTGGTGTAGTTATTATTGATAGTTATATAGGCAACGAAGAAATTGTTGTAATTCCTGAAACAATAAATGGTAAAAAAGTAACTGAGATCGGTGATAGTGCGTTTGTCAATGCTGATACAGTTCGTGCTGTGAAATTTGCCGATACAATCGAATGTGTGGGGAGTCATGCATTTAAGTTAAATGAAAGTATTGAGATAATAGTTTGTGGTGCAAATGTAAAGAAAATAGAAGATTATGCATTTTCTAGTTGTCCAAATTTAAGAAGTATCGAGTTAAATGATGGTCTTGAATATATTGGCGATTGTGTGATAATTTCTAATCCGTGTCTTAAAGAATTTTATATTCCAGGGAGTGTAAAAGAAATTGGTAGTTTTTTACCAGAAGAAGATGCAGTGGTTATTTGTGATTCTGGTAGTGTTGCAGAGTCATATTGTAAAGATTTTGCATATAACTATAAAGTAAAATAATATATTTATTTTCTAAAAGGCAGGTGAAAGTATGCATAAAAACAAAAAACAAAAACGTGAACGCGGTGCAATAATTGTTGAAGCAACTTTTTTCTAACTATGTTTATTTTTGCAATGTTTACATATATGCATACTTACCATCTGTAATTGAATAATAAAATAAAAATTCTATCATTTAAAGTAACGATAAACTTTAAATGATAGAAATTTTTTGTGATGTTTTTTGCTTTGCAAAAAGTGATGTTGTAACAAGTTACAGTGATGTTTTGCAGTAGGACTGCAAAGTGATGTTAAGTTTACCATTGGCTTTGTCGAAGACAAAACTTCACTGCGTAGCAACTTCACTCACGAAGTGAACTTCACTTGCCTTTAGGCAAACTTAGTTGCAAAAAACTATCAATCGTGATAGTTTTTTGCGAGACCGCCTTCACTTGTTTCTCTATATTTGCTGAATAAATCTCTGCCAGTTTCATACATTGTTTTTACAACAACGTCAAATGAGATTTTACGTGTGTGAGTGAGGAAGTTTGCAAGGTTTAAAGCGTTTATTGCTCGCATAGCTGCAACGGCATTTCTTTCAATGCAAGGAATTTGCACAAGACCACAAATAGGGTCACAAGTTAAGCCTAAATGGTGTTCCATAGCAACCTCTGCAGCATATTCAACCTGGTCTAAATTCATATAGAAAAGGTCCGCAAGAGCTGCAGCAGCCATTGAGCAAGCTGAACCGATTTCTGCCTGACAACCACATTCAGCACCGCTTATAGAAGCGTTAGTTTTAATTATGTTACCAATAAGACCGGCAGTTGCAAGTGCATTACAAATTGCAAGGTCTGAAAATCCACGTTTTTTCTGCATATAATAAAGTACAGCTGGTAAAACACCACTTGCACCACAGGTAGGGGCTGTAACTATTGTGCCACCACCAGCGTTTTCTTCGCTTACTGCAAATGCACAAGAGCAAACAAGACGGCTTTCTCTTGTTTCGGGGCTTTCGTCAATGTGACGTTGATTATAAAGAATTTTTGCTTTTCTCTGAACATCGAGACCACCAGGTAAAACACCCTCTGTAGTAAGACCACGTTCAATAGCTTGCTTCATTGTGTCCCACACTGCTGAAAGATATAAGAAGATTTCATCGCCTTCAACTTCTCTTACATATTCGTGAAGTCTCATATTCGTTTTATCACAATGTGCTTTGATTTCAGAAAATGTGCTGAGTGGGTAAACGTTTTGAGCTACAACTGAAGGTTGTCCTTCAATTTCTATTTTGCCACCACCAACACTATAAACACGCCAGAAATCAATTGATTTATCATTCTCGTCAAATGCCTCAAGTGTCATTGTGTTAGGGTGGTAGAGCTTACTCTCGTCACCATCACCAAACTGAACTTCAATATTTTTGTTTTTGAAAGTATCAATAATAATCTTGTCGGTCATATGACCTTTACCGGTTTTTGAAAGTGAGCCGTAAAGGATAACTAAATAACGGCTTGCCTTCGGATTTTTTTCTAAAAAGAGTTTAGAAGCGTGCTCAGGACCCATTGTGTGTGAGCTTGAAGGTCCTTTACCAATTCTATATATCTCTCTCAATGATTCCATTATTATATCACCAGCTATTTTTAATTCTTTTTTTATTATACCAAACAATATTTATTATTTCAATGAATAAATATTTTTAGGACAATAAAACTAATAATTTGTAAAAATAGAATTAAATTTTAGGTATTTTGTTGAAAAATACAACACAATGTGTTATTATTAAATTAGAAAAATAATAAGGTGGTGTTCCTATGACAATAACTTTCTTTGGTGCTGCTCACGAGGTTACAGGTAGCTGTACTCTCATTAAAGCGAATGGTAAAAATATCATAGTCGATTATGGTATGGAGCAGGGTAAGGATATTTTTGAAAATCAGGAATTATCCGTTCCTGCTATTGATATCGACTACGTGTTACTCACTCACGCTCACATTGACCACTCTGGGTTAATTCCTCTCCTTTATGCGCAAGGTTTTAATGGCAGAGTTTATGCTACTGAATCTACAACAAGACTTTGTGAAATTATGCTTCGTGATTCTGCTCACATTCAGGAGTTTGAAGCAGAGTGGCGTAACAGAAAAGCAAAGCGTTCTGGTGCTGAAAAATATGAACCACTTTATACTATTGACGATGCAGTCGGCTCAATGAAGCTTTTCAGACCTTGCCCTTACGATACTGTAGTCACTGTAGATAAAGGCTTAGAAATCCGCTTTACAGATGCTGGGCACCTTTTGGGCTCTGCAAGTATTGAAGTGTGGGTTACTGAAGATAAAGATACTGAAAAGTTAGTTTTCTCTGGCGATATAGGTAATTTAGAGCAACCACTCTTAAAAGACCCTACTTACTTAACTGATGCTGATTACGTAATTATGGAGTCAACCTATGGTAACCGTAGCCACGGCGACAGACCTAATTATATAGGCGATTTAGTAGGTATTATTCAGCGTACCTTTGACAGAGGCGGTAACCTCGTTATTCCGTCATTTGCAGTCGGCAGAACTCAGGAGCTTCTCTACTTTATAAGAGAGATTAAAGAGCAGAATTTAATTAAAGGTCACAATAATTTCAGAGTTTACGTAGATAGCCCGTTGGCTGTTGAAGCAACAAATATATTCTCTGACAGAAGCTCACGTCAGTGTTTCGATGAAGAAACCCTTGCCCTTTTAGATGCTGGTGTAAACCCTATAAGCTTCCCAGGGCTTGAGCTCTCTATTACAACAGACGACTCTAAAGCAATAAACTTTGATAAATCACCTAAAGTGATTATTTCTGCAAGTGGTATGTGTGAGGCTGGTCGTATTCGTCACCATCTCAAATATAACTTGTGGCGTGAAGATTCAACAGTTCTTTTTGTTGGTTATCAGGCAGAGGGAACTTTGGGTCGTGCACTTGTTAATGGTGCTACTGAAGTTAAGCTCTTTGGTGAAGAAATTCAGGTTAATGCAGAAATTGCAATACTTGATGCAATAAGCGGTCACGCTGATAACGAAGGTCTTATGAAGTGGATTGGCTCATTCGAGCAAGCACCTAAAAAGGTATTTGTTATTCACGGTAATGAAGAAGCGTGTGAAACACTCACAGCAAGAATTAATGAAGAATTACACTTCTCTGCAACTGCACCATATAGTGGTGACTGTTGGGATATTGTTACAGGCGTATGTCTTGTTAAGAATGATGGTGTAAGAGTTAAGCCGAAAGCACCTAATTCTGAATATGGTTCTGGCAGACTTCAGGGTAAACGAATTACCCCTGCATTCAAGCGTCTTATGACTGCAGTGAGTCAGCTTGAACGTGTTGCAGAAAATAACGTTGAGGGTGCAAATAAAGACCTCGCTAAATTCACAGACCAGATTCTTGAGCTTTGCAGAAAGTGGAACAGGTAGGTCGCTACGCGACAATTAAGAATTAAAAATGAAGAATGAAGAATTGAGGGACCTGCGGTCGGCTATTGTAATATAGTTGTCAGTTGTTAGGGGTTGATTATTAGTGATTCAAAAAACTGCACTCTATTATAAATTACAAATGAAAGAATGTAGTCATTTTTATTGTATTTAATTATAATCAAGGCGAAGCCTTCCGGAATTTTTAATTTTTAATTCTTAATTTTTAATTTATAAATGAAAGGGTGCATTAAAATGCCATATATTAATTTAAAAACAACAACTAAAGTTACAGATGAGAAAGCAGAAGTTTTGAAAGCGAAATTTGGTAAGGCTATTGAGAGCTTCCCAGGTAAAACTGAAGCTTGGCTTATGGTTGGAATTGAAGCAGAGCAGAAACTCTGGTTTAAAGGTGACAACAGTGCCGATAGTGCTATTGTAGATGTTGACCTTTTAGGTGGAGTTTCAAAAGATGGTGCTCTTAAAATGACTTGTACCGTATGCGACATTTTAGAGGAAGAATTAGGCATTTCCCCAAGTAGAGTATATGTAAAATATATGGGCTACGCTGATTGGGGATGGAATAATACGAATTTTTAATTCGGGATGCGTAATGCGTAATTCGGAATTGAAGGGGCTACGCCGTAATTATAATTAAGATAACAAAAAATCCTATCATTTTTAGTTGAAACTAACTTCAAATGATAGGATAAATTTTTGTTTATTATAATTCCGAATTACGAATTACGCATTCCGAATTATTTTTCTTCTTTCTTCTTATGGAAGAGAATTTTATCTACTGGGAAGTAGAGGAAGAATTGAAGTGCTGAGCAAATCATCATTGCTGCATTACGAGCGAGTGCTTCTGCCCAACCGAAACCTAAGAAAAGAGTGTTGAGTGTTGGTGAAAGCCAAGCTGAGAAGAAAATAAGTGCAATTGTGAATACTATGTAGATTGGGAGAGTGATTGCTACATTTGCACCAGAATTGAATGTTTTTTCTTTGTTTACGAAGAAAGCAACAATCTGAGCAACGATATTACCAACGTTGAAAGCGATACAATAACCAAGACCACCAGAAATAATAGCACCTGTAGCATCTGTGTTAACAGGGTAATCTAAAATTCCGAGAATGTTAATTGGTTGAGCATACATTTCCTGAACAGCAGGAATAAGTGGAATAAGGTTTGTTAATGCGATTTGAACTACCATTGCAAGAAGACTTACAACAATAAATTTAACAAACTGCCATACTGTAACAAGCAAAGAACCCTTGCTTTCAGCAGCCTTGTCAATGTCTTTTAAATTTTTAGCCATTTTAATAACCCCTTTGTTATAAATTTTAACTTATAAATTTTAACATATAAAGAAAAAAGTGTCAACAAAAGTTGAGGTTACATTTACTATTTTGTAACATTTAATAAATCTGTAGCATAAAATTTATTGAAAAAGTTGAGAAAATTTTAAAAAAAGTGTTGACAAGTAAAAATAAAAGTGCTATTGTAACTACATTAAATGAATATCACAAATAAAAGCGATGACGAAGACGGTTGAAAATGACTGTTTCCAGAGAGTCGGCGGTTGCTGTGAGCCGATAACAAAATTTTCTTTAAACCTATCACTTCTGAGCTGAAGGGCTGAAAAGTAATGAGTAAGCTTCTTCCGAAAAACTGCAGCGTTAGTGCAGAGGGGTTGTTTGACCTTAAAGGTGGCAATAGAAATTATTGCAATTTGAGTGGTACCGCGGAATAGTTTTCCGTCTCAAAGTTTTTACTTTGAGGCGGTTTTTTTATTTGTGTATTTCTTTAAGATTTATTTTGAAAGGAATGATTGTAATGGCAGACAGTAAAGTAACAAAAAAGTTAGCAGAGGTTGCAGAGCGAATTGAGGAGTTACGAGGCATTTACGGTTTTTCAGAAGAAGAAATGTCACAAAAAGCGGAAGTATCTTTAGAAGAATATTTATCATTTGTTAAAGGTGAGGATGATTTGCCTTTCTCATTTGTTCACAAATGCGCTTTAGCATTCGGTGTTGAAATGACAGACCTTTTAGAAGGTCAGAGTGCAAAGCTTTCTTCTTACACAGTAACTCGCAGAGGTAACGGTAAGGTAACTGCAAATGAAGATGGCAAGTTAATTCAAAATCTTGCACCACGCTTTAAACAAAAGCTTGCTAATCCATATTGGGTTAATTACGAATATTCAAGCGAGCTTCAATCAAAAGAGATTGAAGTAAGCACACACGCTGGTCACGAGTTCGACTTAGTTATAAAAGGCTCTTTAAAAGTTCGTGTTGGTGACAATTACGAGGTTTTAAGAGAAGGCGACAGTATCTATTATAAGAGCTCAATCCCACACGGTATGATTGCTGTTGACGGTGAGGATTGCACATTCTTAGCAATGGTTATGAATGATGAAGAAGAAACTGCAGAATTCGTTTCTGAAAATGTAAACGAAACAAAACCGGTTGAAAGACCACTCGTAAGCGATAAGTTTGTAAAAACCTTTCTTGATGAAGATGGTGTTTGCAATAAAATTGAATTTTATAATGAAGATAAATTCAACTTCGCTTTCGATATAGTTGATGAAATCGGTAGAAAAACACCTGAAAAACTTGCAATGCTTCATATCTCTGATGATATGACAGAAAGACGTTTTACTTTTAAAGATATGAAAGAAATGTCTTCTCAGGCAGCTAACTATTTTAAATCTTTAGGTATCAAAAAAGGCGACAGAGTTCTTTTGGTTCTTAAAAGAAACTATCAGTTCTGGGTAGCTATCTTAGCACTTCATAAGTTAGGTGCAGTTGCAATTCCTGCAACCAATCAGCTCGTTGTTCACGATTATGAATATCGCTTCAAGTCAGCAGGTGTTACAGCTATTGTTGCTACTGCCGATGGTAAGGTAACTGAAACTGTTGATGAAGCACAAAAAACTTGCCCTGATTTAAAAGTTAAAATCGTTGCTAATGGTGCAAAAGATGGTTGGCACAATTTCGATGAAGAATTCCCACTCTTCTCACGTCGCTTTGTACGTGATGAAAATACTGCTTGTGGTAACGACCCACTTATAATGTTCTTTACATCTGGTACAACAGGCTACCCTAAAATAGCGGTTCATAGCCACAAATATCCACTTGGTCACTATATCACAGCAAAACACTGGCACAACGTTTATCGTGATGGTATTCACTTCACAATTTCAGAAACTGGCTGGGGTAAAGCTCTTTGGGGTAAACTCTATGGTCAATGGCTCTGTGAGGGTGCAGTATTCACTTACGACTTTGAGCGCTTTGATGCTTCAAAAATCTTACCGATGTTTGCAAAATATAATATCACTACATTCTGTGCACCACCTACAATGTACAGAATGTTAATAAAGCAAGATATCTCACAATATGATTTATCTTCTATAAAACACGCTACAACAGCTGGTGAAGCACTTAACCCAGAAGTATTCAAGCAATTCAAAAAAGTAACTGGTCTTAAAATTTATGAGGGCTTCGGTCAGACTGAAACAACACTTTCAATAGCTAACCTTGATGGTTCAGGCATAAAAATCGGTGCTATGGGCAGACCTTCACCGCTTTACGATATCGATTTGGTTGACCCTGATGGTAAACCAGTTCCAGATGGTGAAACGGGCGAAATTGTTGTTCATACAGAAAATGGCGCACCTTGTGGTCTTTTCTTGGGTTACTATAACGATGAAGAAAGAACAAAAGAAGTATGGCACGATGGTCTTTATCATACAGGCGATACCGCTTGGAGAGACGAAGATGGCTACCTCTGGTATGTTGGTCGTGTTGACGACGTTATCAAGTCATCTGGTTACAGAATAGGGCCATTCGAAATAGAAAACGTTATTATGGAGCTTCCTTATGTTCTCGAGTGTGGCGTTTCTGCTGCTCCTGATGAAGTTCGTGGTCAGGTTGTTAAAGCAAGCATCGTATTAACTAAAGGCACAGAGGGTACAGAAGAATTAAAGAAAGAAATTCAGGATTACGTTAAAAAGAATACAGCACCTTATAAATACCCAAGAATTGTTGTATTCCGTGATGAATTACCAAAGACAATCAGCGGTAAAATAATCAGAAATAAACTTTAATTTTATAAAAATATTCTTTATTGCAATATTTACAAAATTTAACAATAATTTTTATAAAAAATTCCAATTATTTTCTTGACAAATTATAAGAGATGTGGTATGGTATTATACGTTCAAAGGCGTTGAAGAAAAGGGATTGTAACAGTTTTCCTTTCAGAGAAGTGACGGTTGGTGCAAGTCATAGGTTAAACGTTTCAGTTTGTAGTTTCTGAGCCGAGAGAAAGAAAAGCGAAAGCTTAGTAGAATCTCTCCGTGATTGCTGCGTAAAGGCATAGGAGTTGATAGACTCCAAGAGTGGCAGTTTTTCTGCAATTTGAGTGGTACCGCGGGTATTATATTTAACTATAACGCTCGTCTCAAAGATCATATCTTTGGGGCGGGTTATTTTTATTAAATAACCTTGCCTTGAAGGAATAATCGGAGGAACTAAAAATGGAACAGATTACAGCGCTTGATTTTAAAATCAAGGAAATGGCTGCAAGAATCAGAGAGTTAAGAGAAATTCAGAATCTCACAACTGCACAAATGGCTGAAAAAACAGGCGTTAGTGAAAGTGAGTATATTGAATGCGAAAATGGTAATAAAGACTTAAACTTTGCTTTTATTTACCGTTGCGCACAAACGCTCAACGTTGACGTTACAAGCCTTATTGAAGGTCATACACCAAAACTCGTAAACTACGTTTACACAAAAGCGGGTAAAGGTCAACGAATTGAAAAAGCTCACGGTATGACGTACTACAACTTGGCTTCAGCATTTAAAAACAGAATTGCAGAACCACTTTTCGTTCGTAGTACGTACAGTGAAGAAAAACAGAACAAAGAAATCGAAGTTACTACCCACGCTGGTCAGGAACTCGATATTGTTATCGAAGGTAAATTAAAAGTTCAGGTTGGTGAACACTCTGAAATATTAGAAGCGGGTGACAGTATTTATTACGACAGTTCAACTCCACACGGTATGATTGCCGTTGATGGTAAAGACTGTACGTTCTACGCTATTGTTCTTAACCCAACTGGTGAGCCTATTCCAGAGCTTGAATACGCTAAAGCAAAGGCTAAGGCAAAGGCGCTTGATAGTAAAAAGTCAGTTGAGAAAGATACAAAAGACCGTATTTATCACAAATACATTGATATTGAGAAAAATGAAAACGGGACTCCAACAAAAATTTCTTTCAAAAATACAGAAAACTTCAACTTTGCATTTGATTTAGTTGATGCTTTGGCAGATAAAGACCCGACTAAGCTTGCAATGCTTCATATTGATGGAAACAAAGTTGAAAGACGCTTTACTTTCAAAGATATTAAAAAGGCATCTTCACAAGCGGCAAACTACTTTGCTTCATTAGGCATTAAAAAAGGCGACAGAGTTATGCTCGTTTTAAAACGCCATTATCAATTCTGGTTTGCTATGATTGGTCTTAACAAGTTAGGTGCTATAGCAATTCCTGCACCAAACCAGTTACAAGAGCACGACTTTGAATATCGCTTCCAGTCCGCTGGAATTAAAGCAATAGTTTGTACTGGCGATGGCGATACTGCTCATCAGGTTGATTTAGCCGCAAAAACTTCTCCGTCACTTGAAATTAAAATTATGGTTAACGGTGAAAGAGACGGCTGGAGAAATTACGACGAAGAAAGCGCACGTTTCAGTTCACATTATGAAAGAACTGAAGATGCACCTTGCGGTGACGATTTGATGCTTATGTTCTTTACTTCAGGAACATCAGGCTACCCAAAAACTGCAATGCACAGTCATAAATATCCTTTAGGTCACTTCCACACTGCAAAATATTGGCACAACGTTGACCCTGATGGTCTTCATTTCACAATTTCAGATACTGGCTGGGCTAAATCAATGTGGGGTAAACTTTACGGTCAATGGCTCTGTGAAGCACCTACGTTCGTTTACGACTTCGACAGATTTGATGCGGCAGACATTCTTCCGATGTTTGCAAAATACAAAATCACAACGTTCTGTGCACCACCAACAATGCTTCGTATGATGGTAAAACAGGATATTTCAAAATACGATTTCTCATCAGTTCAACATATGACAACTGCGGGTGAAGCTTTGAACCCTGAAGTTTATCGTCAATTTGAAACTGCAACAGGTCTTCAAATTTTAGAAGGCTTCGGTCAGACAGAAAGCACAATGATTATTGGTAATATGACTGGTGCTTCTCACAAAATCGGTTCAATGGGTAAACCTGCACCGATTTACGACGTTCACCTTGTAGATGCTGACGGTAACGACGTTAACGTCGGTGAAAACGGTGAAATCGTTATTAACGTTAAAGATGGCGCACCTTGCGGTCTCTTCAAAGGTTATTATAAAGATGAAGAAAAAACAAAAGAAGTGTGGCACGACGGGTTCTACCACACAGGTGACGTTGCGTGGAAAGATGAAGACGGCTTCTACTGGTACGTTGGTCGTGTTGATGACGTTATCAAGTCATCTGGTTACCGTATAGGGCCATTCGAAATAGAAAGCGTTATTATGGAACTCCCTTACGTTTTAGAGTGTGGTGTTTCTGCTGCTCCTGACGAGGTTCGTGGTCAGGTTGTTAAAGCAAGTATCGTTCTTGTTCCTGGTACTGAGGGTACTGAGGAATTAAAGAAAGAAATTCAGCAGTATGTAAAAGAAAAAACTGCACCTTATAAATACCCAAGAATTGTTGTGTTCCGTGATGAATTACCAAAAACAACAAGTGGTAAGATTATAAGAAATAAACTTTGAGGTGGTTCTTTTGGAAAATAAAAGAGTTACTCTTTTTGCAGGGCACTATGGTAGCGGTAAAACAAATATCGCAGTAAATTACGCTCTGCACCTTAAAGAAAAATATGAAAAAGTAGTTATTACTGACCTTGATATTGTTAACCCGTATTTCAGAACTGCTGATAGTATCGACGAATTGACAAAAGCAGGAATAAAACTCATTTCTTCTGAATTTGCTAATTCAAACGTTGATTTACCAGCACTTCCACAAGAGGCTTACACAGTTCTTGATGATAAAAGTGCAGTAGCAATTCTTGATATCGGCGGTGACGACCGTGGAGCGTATGCTCTCGGCAGATATGAAACTGCAATAAGAGAAGAAAATGACTACGAAATGTTGTTTGTTTTTAATGTTTATAGACCCTTGACTCCTGATGCCCAAAGTGCATTAGAAGTTATGAGAGAGATTGAAACGGCTGGTAAAATTAAATTTACTGCAATTGTAAATAACTCTAACTTAGGTGTTCTTACTACTAAAGAAGATGTAATTGCTTCTGTAGAGAGTGCAGAAGAGTTAGCTCGTTTTTCGGGGTTACCGATTAAAATGACAACAGTAAGTGAAAGCTTAGTAAATTCTTTTAATGGTGAAATAGATAACATTTTCCCATTGAAATTACAAAAAAAGATAGTATAATAGAATGTATTGATTATTGGAGGTAAGATTATGGCAAAGGTTACTTTTTTAGACAACGTTTGTAAAGGCTGTGGTCTTTGCGTTACAGCTTGTCCTAAAAAAATCGTAGAACTTGATACTTCAAGACTTAATGCAAAGGGTCATCACCCTGCACACGTTACAGATGAAAGCTTGTGTGTTGGTTGCGCATTCTGTGCAACAATGTGCCCTGATTGTGTAATTACAGTAGAAAGATAAGAGGTGGAAAAAATGGGTGAAAAAGTTTTAATGAAAGGTAACGAAGCTATTGCAGAAGCTGCAATAAGAGCAGGTTGTTTACATTACTTCGGTTATCCTATTACACCACAAACAGAAATTGCGGCTTATATGGCGAAACGTATGCCAAAGGTTGGCGGTGTATTCTTACAGGCAGAAAGTGAAATTGCTGCCATCAATATGGTTTTAGGCGTTGCTGCAGCCGGTAAAAGAGTTATGACATCATCTTCAAGCCCTGGTGTTTCACTCAAGAGTGAAGGTATGTCTTACATTTCTGGTAGTGACGTTCCAGCACTTGTTGTTAACGTTCAACGT
>SVOI01000001.1 GCA_015066465.1 Oscillospiraceae bacterium | reverse complement strand
CGGTTAGATGGAACTTGTTCCTGCGTAATTGCAATTTCTTTCATTGAGTCTGCAAAGTTTGTCATATCTGTAAGAAGCACCAATACGTCTTTATCCTGTAAAGCAAATTGCTCTGCAACAGCCAAAGCCATATCAGGAATCATCATACATTCAACAGTAGGGTCAGATGCAGTATGAATAAACATAACTGTTTTACTTAAAGCACCGCCGTTTGAAAGCTCCTCTTTAAAGTAAAGGAAGTCGTCATATTTAAGCCCCATACCACCGAGAACAATAACATCTGCCTCAGCCTGTAAAGCAATACGTGCAAGAAGCTGGTTATAAGGCTCACCTGAGATTGAGAAAATCGGGAGTTTTTGAGAAACAACCAATGTATTGAACATATCAATCATAGGGATATTTGTTCTCATCATTCTGTTCGCAAGAATACGCTTTGTAGGGTTAACAGATGGTCCACCGATTGGTTTCATATTTTCAGTAAGAGCAGGACCCTTATCTATTGGTTCACCTGAACCGTTAAAAATACGTCCCAACAAATCATCGCTGAATGATACTCGCATTTCCTGACCTAAGAAACGAACCTCGTCACCAGTAGAAACACCCTGACCACCAGCAAACACCTGTAATGAAACTACGTCGCCGTCGATTTTGTTAACCTGAGCGAGTGATTTACCAAACTGTGTGTTTATCTGAGCTAATTCATTATAGCGAACGTCCTTGGCTTTTACAGTGATAACGTTACCTGTAATTGATTCAATTCTGTTATAAATTTTACTCATTATCACTCACCCTCCTTTAAAAGACGTTCTGCATTAGCACTTATAGTACCTTGACCTTCGTTATACATTTCATCGATTTCTGCTTCAGCCTTTTTAAATGCATCACTTTCGAATTCTGTATAATTCCAGTTAATGAATTTCTGACGAAGACGGTTAAAGAAGCTACGTGCATCGTCTTTATTATCTAAAACGTATTCGCTACCAAGAATTTTAATAAGCTTGTCTGTAACGTAGCATTGACGTTCTCTTGTGCAGTTTGCTTCAATTAAATCAAAAGAGTTCTGTTGAAGGTAAACCGCATCGAGCATTTCTGCCTTTAAATAAACCTGATAGTCATAAAGACTTGTACCCTCTTCACCAACAACCTTCATCATAGAGCCGATTTCATCGCCCTCAAGAAGAATGTTTTTGCAGTATTGTGATTTCTTTGAATCAGTAACTGTTTTATATTTAGACCACGAAATAAGTGGGTCAATTGCAGGGTATTTTCTGGCATCTGAACGCTCACGTGAAAGACCGTGGAATGCACCAACAACCTTAAGAGTTGCCTGTGTAACTGGTTCTTCAAAGTTACCACCAGCAGGAGAAACTGTACCGCCGATTGTAACAGAACCGGTAGAACCGTCTGGCAAACGAACGTAGCCAGCTCTTTCATAGAATGCTGCAATATATGATTCAAGGTAAGCAGGGAATGCTTCTTCACCAGGAATTTCTTCAAGTCTACCTGACATTTCTCTTAAAGCCTGAGCCCAACGAGAAGTTGAGTCAGCAAGAAGAAGAACGTGAAGACCCATTTGTCTGTAATATTCAGCAAGTGTTACTGACGTGTAAACTGAAGCTTCACGAGAAGCAACTGGCATTGAAGAAGTATTACAAATAATAATAGTTCTTTCCATAAGTGAACGACCAGTTTTAGGGTCAGTTAATTCTGGGAACTCTGTAAGAGTTTCAACAACCTCACCAGCACGCTCACCACAAGCAGCAATAATAACTATATCAACATCGGCATATTTTGACGTTGTATGCTGTAAAACTGTTTTACCAGCACCGAATGGACCAGGTGTACAATAAGTACCACCCTTTGCAACTGGGAAGAAGGAGTCTATAAGACGTACCTTTGTTTCCATTGTTTCTTGCGGTGCTAATCTTTCACTATAGCATTTAACTGCACGCTTAACTGGCCATCTGAAAGCCATTGAAAGTGGAATTTCTTTACCACGTTCATCAGTTACAACTGCAATAGTTTCGTTAACTGTGTATTCGCCTTTTTCATTGATTGACTTAACTGTGTAAGTACCAAGTAAATTAAAAGGAATAAATATTTTGTGTGTGAATGGTCCTTCTGGAACAGTTCCTATATATTCACCAGCCTTTAAAGTGTCACCCACCTTTGCAGTTGGTGTAAATTCCCATTTCTTTTCTGCATTTAAGCCGTCAGCATAAATACCACGCTCTAAGAACCAGCCAGCCTGCTCTGCTAAAACAGGAAGAGGATTCTGAAGTCCATCGTAAACCTGACCTAAAAGACCAGGACCTAACTGAGCAGATAACATTTCGCCTGTGAACTCAACGTCATCACCGCATTTAATACCGCCAGTCATTTCATAAACCTGAATTTGTGCTACGTCACCTTTTATACGAATGACCTCACTCTTGAGTTTTACGTCATCTACTTTAACGTAGCAAATTTCGTTCATGGAAACGTCGCCTGTAAATTGAACAGAAACAAGGTTACCATTAACGCTCACAACCTTACCTATATTTTCGGTCATCATATAACCTCCAATCTATCTCCACTCATAATGGAGCTGTAAATATTCTTATATGCAGTTTCTCCACTTTCAGCATCAAACAACTTGATACGGGAGATTAACTTTAATTTAAGACCATAGTAAAATACAAAATCCTCTGAAAAAGAATCCATTGGTCTTAAACTTTCTAAAAATTCTAATCTGTATTTATTAAGGAATTTTTCTGCCTCTAATGGATTTTCTATTTCTACGGCTTCTCGTGCTGCCTGAAGAAGCTCAACTGGTGCAGATTGAATTTTTTCTGCATCAAACTGCTTATTCATTTTTTCAGCACGGATTTTACCGAGAACAAGTCGAAGATTACGCTCACCTTCATTCCATTTATTAAGGAAAGCTGAGCCTGTTTCTTCACATTCTCTTGATGGCATAAGCGTTAACTTTTTTAACTCGTTCTGTACCTTTTTATTTAAAAAACGCTCACAAAGTTCAAAGAAGCGTTCTTCAGTAATAGGCATTGGTACATTTTCAGAAAGACCATCTAAAGAAGGCAGTTGAGATATTAAATAATACTCAGCCATAATTATTCAGCCTCTTTCATAAGTGCCGCAATTTTTGGACTTAAATAGTTTGATAACATATCTGTAACAGCATCTTTTGAGTAATCATAATATGCTCCGCCGTCATTTACAGCAATACGGAATCCGCCATCGAAATTATCATTTGCTTTAAGAGTAACGCCCTCTGATAATTTTGCTTTAAGCCCTGAAAGCACTGTGTCTTCGAGTTTCTTTAAATCTTCACTACTAAGCACAACAGTTATATCTTCAGCTCCGGCATTATTTTTAAAGCCTTCAACAACATTAACAATAATTCCTGCTAATGCATCGCTTGAATAAACTGAAGAAACACTTTCACCTAAAATAGCCTTAAGCTCTTTAGTCACGCTTTCTCTGAAAGAAATAAGCAAATTTCTACTTGCCTGACGAAGTGCATCTTCACCAGATTTAACTGTTTTTTCATTTTCCAGTTTAGCATCAGCTATGAGTTTTTCTGCCTCTGCCTTTGCATCAGAAATGATTTTCTGGGCTTCGTCTTTTGCAGCAGTGAGTATAGCTTCAGCCTGAGTTTCGGCTGCTTCTACACCATCTTTTTTAATCTGCTCGATAAGCTCTTGCAATTGTATTTCCATAAGGTTCTCTCCTTTTCTAAATTTACAATCTATAAGTAAATGCTATTCTAACACAAAATAACCAAAATTTCAAGACTTCTGCTCGAAATTTTGGTTATTTTCGTTCAACTATTTTTCTTTTATGTAAATTTACATTATTTTGCTATTCTGCCGATTTTTTCATAAGGAATATTTTCAAATTCAGAAATGTTCTCTTTAAGCTTTTCAATATCTTTAATATTATAGTTGCCGTTTTCGGCATCCTCAAAGATTTCGTCAATTTTATTTAGTGAGTACATTTCATTTTCAGAAATATCACTGAAGCGGTAAACCTCACTCCACACGTCACCTATATCGCCCGTTTTATTAACTATAATATTCCCTTTAATAGTGCTTGAGGGATTTGGGATATACTCGGGGGAATCCGATTTTTCAACATCATCTGTCATTACCGTATATTCAGGAAATGCATTTTGCCAGGTCTCGCTCTGCCAAGGTGAATTATACAGCGCTTCCCACATATCACCCGTATCTGTATAAGCATGAGTAAACCAGCCTCTTTCCAAAGCGCCCTCTCTCGCTCTGTCATCAAAACGAATTGAGTTCTCGCCGGAGGTAACAATAATATTATTGGTTATAACATTATCTCTTCCGCCACCTATATGAAGTGAGTTACTTGGCACATTGATAATAATATTTCCGTGTACTGTCTGACCAGAAAGTGCATCATCAAGATAAATACCGTCGGGCGTGTGATTTTCAGAGCCTATATTATAAACCGCATTATATCTTATAATATTACCATACCAAACCCAGCTTCTGCCAGAATATATTGCACCCGCATCATCAGAAAGCAGGCAAACGTCATGAATATCGTTATATTCAACAATGTGATTATTTCCTTTGTACGAAACCGCTTCGTGAGGAGAATCGTGAAATTCATTGTGACTGCATACATTACCTACGCCAAGAAGCATTACTCCGGGCTGGTAGGTCTGGTAAATTTCTGACCAGTGATGAATATAGTTATTATCGGCTACACTGTTACCCGGTGTAAGCGTTTCAGCAGCACCGCCATCAATTATAATACCGCCCTTACCTGTTCTTGTAATTTCATTGTTAAAAGCTAAGTTATTGCTACCTGTCATAACAAGTGCATTACCCGCAACGTTTTTTATAACACAATTCTGAATCTTATTGTTATCACCTGTTATAGTAACACCATCTTCTCTTGTACCCTTAAAGGTAATTCCGTCAAATGTAATATAATCTGCCGTTGAATTCACCACAGGGTTGAGTGACAACGAAAGGTCAATTTGGACATTGTCAAATTTCTTGGATTTCCAGAGGAAAAGCAAGCCCTTTTCTCTGTCTAAATACCATTCGCCCTCTGTAGTTAACTCTTCAAAAACATTGAAGAAATAATAAGGCGCATCCGTTTTTGTACCGTAAAGGCTTACAAATTTTGGCGAAAGCTCGCTTGTTTCAGGATTAAAGCTACCGATAGGAGTTGATGCATCTGCCCAGTCATATTTCCAGAACCCGAACATCCATACCTCATCGAGATTTTCCCAACCGCTGATTTTTTTAGCAAGGTCAGCATTAACCCTATAAATATCACTTTCAGGGTTACGGATTTCGCTCCAGTTCTGGACCTCTGTGAGAGCACCATCAGATTCTTTTCCTAACCCTGTTTTTACAACCTCTTCTGTATAGAGATAATCGTTATCTGGGTATCTTGCAAGTATTTGTCTTATATCGTCAACAAAAAGTTCACAATAAAGCGAACCTACATAATCACCATCATAGCTGTTTGCAGTATGATAAGAACCGATTGCACAAATTCTGCCCCAATCGTCTTTTGTAAGAGAATATGGCTTCTTTGTCAAATCAATTACAACAACATTTTCCTGGGCATCTTCTGAAAGTCTTTTTTCGTATTCAGGATAGTTTTTAACACTTTCAAAATCATCACTTAAAAGTGTAACACCGCCGTTAATTATAACCTCACCATTATAAGAGCAATAAGTTACAGGACATTCCTTTGTACCTGAATCCTTTTCTGTGAATTCAAGTGAATCAACACGATATTCACCGCCCTCAATGCAAACAGTTATACCATCTCTGCCTGATTTATCGGTCTTTCTTACAGCTTCAATTGCCTTTTCAATTGTAAGAAACGGAGCTTCTTTGCTACCATTATTATTATCGCTACCTTTTGTACTTACGTAAAAATCACCGTCGGTTATTTCACTGATATCTTGTGTATCCGTTACCGACCCTGTTGCGGGAGCAGGAGCAATATATCCGCTATATTTAATCTCACGAGCCTGAGGTATTACATATAAATAACCGCCCGCAATCAAGCCAGATATTACCGCAAATGAAAGAATTGCCCTTACAATTTTCTTGTTAAACATCTTAAGAACCGCAATAAAAGAAAGAACTGCGGTAACAATTCCTGTTAGAGAAACACAAATCACTGCAGAATAAAGCTCCATATTTCCCGCAACAAGATTTATAAGAAGCATAAGACCTATTATTATTAATACCACGAGTAAAGCAACCAAGGAAGCTTTTAATACAATCTGCTTTTTAGAATTGCTTTTTGAAATATGTATAGGAACAGAAATCAAACCGCATCCCAAGGCTGATACCACACCAAGAATAAACAAAAGCGGGGTATATTCGTAGCAAAGGTATTGGGGGTGATAAAAATAAAGTCCCACAACCGACATAGCAATACCAATCACAAGACACAATATTTCACAAATTATTTTTTTACTGTTTTTAATTTTTTCCATAACAAAATTACCCCTTATTTAAAATTATACTTTGCCGCATACTTTGTTAAATCTGAGAAATCAGTTAAAAATTTTCTCATAGTAAAACCTCTTAAAAATACATTTCTGCATAACTTAAAACTATTTTTCTTGACTCATCTGTCTTGTCAGGGTCTTTGTCGAGTGCGTGACCCGAATTTTCATAAACTAAAAAGTCGTTTTTTATGCCTACTTTTGTAAGAGTGTCTATAAATATTTCAGCATATCCAAACGGCACAAGTTCATCAAGCACACCTTGAAAAACTGCAGTCGGTACACATTCTTTTGAAACATAAGTTTGTGGTGACATCTTTTTTAATGCATTTTGTTGTGATTCATTTAAAAGTGTATCTTTAGTAATTTTTACACCACAGCATTTTGAAAGAACGCCATATTTCCAATCTTCAAACTCGCCTTTAATACCCATAAGAAAATTCTCTGCCCAACAGTTTACAGGCGGACAGAAAGCACCGACTGCAACAGGTATTATTGGTGCTTCGCACTTTCTTGTGTAAGCGTAAAGGAGTGACAAGTGCGCCCCCGCAGAAGCACCTGTTAAAATCGTGCTTTTAATATTAAAGCCGTATTCTTCGCATTTTTCTTTTATGGCATTTAATGCCGAAGTTATATCATCAAGCTCGTGAAATACATTTATTTTTTCAGTAACGAAACGATAATTCATAGTAGCACAGATATACCCTGAAGAAACGTAAAATTCCGCCTCGTTTTTATAATCTGATTTGTCGCCGTTACTCCAGCCACCACCGTGAATTAAAAGTATAACTCCCGATTTGCTTTTTACGTTTTCTGGTACGAACAAATCAAAAACGTGTCTTTCGTGATTCCCGTACGAAATATCTTTTAACACAGAATAATTTCCACCCATATTATTTTTCTCCGAAAACATCTTTAATCGCTTCAAGGTAGCCATAACCATAAAGGTCATCTGGCTCAAGGTAGCTTGTTTCAGTCCATTCATTCCAGCTATTAACTGTTATAAACGGTGATTTCATAATACCTTTTTCAAGTGAGGTATCTGCGAATTTTTTAATTTTTTCACAGGCAGTTTTAAAGTTTTCAGGTGTATTGTTCTCAATTACACCAGGCACGAAGTTATTAAATCTTACGTTGTTATCCCAACCGACTGAAATATTCGGGTAAAATGGAATTGCAAGAGTTTCAGACTCTTTTTCTATTGCTTTTACATAGCTTTCTGTAACATCATTAAAATCGCCATCTAAATCTGCAGAGCAACCCCAGTTGTAGCTGGTTACAGAATCAACACCTAAAAATTCGTACATTTCACTTGAACAGGCACCTTTGTTTGAGTCTTCATCCTTTAACCAGTTGAAAATTCTGTCACGCCAATGAACAACCTGAAAATGAAGTCCTGAAAATCCTGCTTCCTTAGTTTTTCTTCTGAACTCCTCCAAGCCTTTTTTACACTCATCGCTTGTACCAAATGAACGAATAAAATTGTCTATATCAAAAATCATATAAACAGGGCAACCGTCAATTGTGTAGTAATTATTTCTTTTGAAATATTTTTCAATTGTTCTGTCACAGATTTCGGAGAAAATTTTTGGTGTAACAACACCGCTCCAGATTACTGTTGACAAATCATTATCAGAATTCCTTTTATCCCACAAATGATTTGCATCGTGATTTGCCCACATAAGACAAAATTTCATTTTATCATTGTTTTTTGCTTTTAAAAATCCGTCATTAAGACAGTTTTCTAAAAATGGTCTGTTATCGTACCAGTACCAGTCATAAATAAACACATTAACACCATAAGAAACTGCGCACTCAATCTGTTTTTCCATAACAGTACTGTCCGCTTCGTTTTCATATCCCCACAACGGAACACGAGGCCATCTACAACCCTTATAGCCTTTATTTGTCATAGCTTTTACAGTCTGCCATTCACCAATTCCATCAGGCCAGAAAATTCTTGTTCTTTTTTCGTCACCTGTATAAGACGGCCACACAAATGCAGCAATATCGTAGTTAGTCATAGTACACCTCTATCTGAGTTTTTCAAATTTGATTATACAACATAAAAAATAAAAAATAAAGTTATAATTTAATTCTTTTAAAAAGTAATCTCAACTGAACAAATCCTGCGAGTGTGGTCACAAAATGCGATGTAGACTTTATCTATTAAGTGAGTATAATTAAAACAGAAGCTTCTGAAGAAAACCAAACACACGAAAGGATTTTAAACATGAATACTATTTTTTCCAACAACTTAAAAAGATTCAGACAAAATAAAAATTACACTCAGGAACAAGTTGCAGATATTTTAGGCGTAAGCTCACATTCCGTTTCACGTTGGGAGTGTGGCACAACCTTACCTGATGTTTTAATGCTCCCTGAAATTGCAAAGCTTTATGAAATCACCACAGATGATTTATATAAAAAGAATTCTGTTGCATACGATAACTACGCCCAACGCCTTTCATCCGTTTACGAAAACTCCCACGACCCTGAGGATTTTTTTCGTTGCAGAAACGAATACCTTAAATTAATAAAACAAGGTGAGCTTTCAACACAAGACAAATGGACATATGGGTGGATTCATATGTATATGATGAATTATTGCAGAGATACTGCAATCGAATGGTATGACAAAGCTATAAGCGATAACCCAAATATCGACCCACAAAATTACAGAATTGCTTGTATGCAAAGAATATGGATGTACTTTCTTCTTAATAAAGGTGACGAAATTATCGCTGAACTAACCGAAAAAGTTAAAGAAAATCCAGATAATGTCAGAGAAACAGATAATCTTATTACTGCACTTTCTTTTGCAAAAAAGTATGAAGAAGCATTTGCTGTTTTTAAAGAAGCAATTAAAAGATTCCCTGATGACTGGAATATGTATATTCACGGTGGCGATTTATGCAAATGGCTCAAAAAATATGACGAAGCCTTAACCTACTATGATAAAGCCGGTGAAATTGGCACATATTTCTGTGATGAACTTTACAGTAAAGCTAACCTATATGAAGATTTAGAAGATTATAAAAAAGCTCACGATGAATATATGAATATTGCAGAAATCTTACACAAACGAGGTTTTGATGTAGAAGCAGATAGAGCTAAAGAATATGCTAAAGAAAATTTAGAAAAACTTAATAAATAACACTAACCCCCGAGTAGTTTTTTGCTACTCGGGGGGTGTAATTATAATTATTCTCTTATATGCTTTTTATCATCTGTATTTTCTGACTCATCAGAAACATATCGCTCAACTTGCATGTGCAAGTCATATTTTTCTCGCAAACCAATAATTTCTTGCATCATTGGTGAATTGTGGTGCTTATCTAAAGACATCTGGTCTTTCCAGCAGTCAATAAGAAGAACCGTTTCTTCATCATTCATCGGTAAAAAATATTCGTATTTTATGTTACCCTCTTCAGCACGTATTTTCTCTACAATACCGCGTGAGAGCATCTCTTGTGCGAACTTTTTTGCATTACCGTTTTTACCTGTGTAATAAATATTTATTGTTATTGACATAAGATATCACCATAAATTTATGATTTATAGAATGATTGTAGCATAAATTGTTTTTGGCGGCAAGAATATTTTAGTGAAGTTTTTCGCTACGCTCAAAGTGATGTTGTGCTAAAGCACAGTGATGTTTTACACCTTCGGTGTAAAGTGATGTTAAGTTTGCTATTTACTGCACCGATAGGTGCAACTTCATTGTGAAACAACTTCATTACGAAGTAACTTCACTTGCCGAAGGCAAACTTAGTTGCACCAAAAATAAAGACTTGCCAAAGCAAGTCTTTATTTTTGGTGGAGTATAGGGGACTTGAACCCCTGACCCCCACACTGCCAGTGTGGTGCGCTCCCAACTGCGCTAATACCCCGTTATTAATTACAATAATTATACTACAAATCTACTATAAAATCAATGCGAAGCATTGTATGTAATCCGAAACTCGTTTCGGTATGTAATCATTATAAATGTATGTAATCAATCCGCAGATTACATGCACAAAGTGATGACATACACGCTAAAGCGTGATTACATACCAATCCTGCGGATTGGATAAAATAAAACACTTGCAAAAGCAAGTGTTTTATTTTTGGTGCCGGTGGTGGGACTCGAACCCACACGATGTCGCCATCAACGGATTTTGAGTCCGTCACGTCTGCCAATTCCATCACACCGGCATATATAATTTTTTCAACTGTTGTATTATATATGAAAATTTTTAAAAAATCAATACTCTTACAAATATTTTGCTTAAATATCGTAAAATATAACAGTTTTAATTTTAAAATAATTATGTTATTATTGTATTATAGAATTAAATTTTTATTATTAGAAACAGGAGAAACACTTTGAAAACAGAAGCAAAAGCAAAAAAGGGTGGGCTTATTAAAAGATTTATGCCCTATTATAAAAGACATCTTGGCACGTTAAGCTTTGACTTGTTTTGTGCCGCTCTCACAACTCTTTGTGAATTAGCGTTACCTATAATTGTCCGTGAAATTACAGGCACTGCAACAAATAACCCTGAAAATTTAACCTTGAAATTCATTTTAACACTCGGTGGAGTTTATATCGTATTAAAAATAATAGATGCTCTTGCCTATTATTATATGTCGTCAATCGGTCATATAATGGGCACTAAAATCGAAACAGAAATGAGAAAGGACTTTTTCGGTCATCTTCAGAAATTACCTTTTTCATTCTACGATGATGCTAAAGTCGGTACTCTTATGTCGAGAATAACGTCTGACCTTTTTGACGTTACGGAGTTTGCTCACCACTGCCCCGAAGAATTTTTTATAGCTGGTATTAAAATTGTTGCCTCTTTCGCAATTTTAGCATTTATGAATGTTCCTTTAACGCTCATAATGTTTGCAGTTTTACCATTTATGATTGTAATTCTTGCTCGATATAACCACAGAATGCGTGACGGATTTAAAGAATCAAGAAAAAAAGTCGGTGAATTAAACAGCCAGATTGAAGATAGTCTTTTAGGCATCCGTGTTGTAAAATCTTTTGCTAACGAACATATTGAAGAAGAAAAATTCAAAACAGGTAACGTTGGCTTTTTAAATATCAAATCTATAGTTTACAAGCTTATGGGTTCATTTACTGCAATCAACAGAGTGTTTGAAGGCATTATGTATATTGTAGTTGTTATTGCTGGCGGTATCTTCTTAATCAACAAAAAAATCGAAGCGGCAGACTATGTTGCTTACTTAATGTATATTTCAGTTCTTTTAACTGCAATAAAGCGAATTGTGGAATTTGCAGAGCAATTCCAGCGTGGTATGACTGGTATTGAACGCTTTACTGAGATTATGGATATTGAGCCATCTATTAAAGACAAGCAAGGTGCAAAGGAATTAGAAGTTACTGACGGAAATATTGATTTTAAAAACGTATCTTTTAAATATTCTGACGTTACTGAAAACGTGCTCACTAACTTAAACATTCACATTGAAAAAGGACAAAAGGTTGCTTTAGTTGGTCCTTCTGGTAGTGGTAAAACTACACTTTGTAATCTTATTCCGAGATTTTATGAAATTACAGATGGTGAAATTTTAATTGATGACATAAACATTCAGGACGTTACCTTAAAATCCTTAAGAACTAACATTGGCGTTGTTCAGCAAGACGTTTACCTTTTCTCTGGCACAGTTAAAGAAAATATTGCCTATGGATTAAAGGATGCTACTGACGAAGATATTTATAACGCCGCACGTCTTGCAGGTGCGCACGAATTTATTGAGGGGCTTCCTAAAGGCTACGACACCTATGTAGGTGAACGTGGTGTTAAGCTTTCGGGTGGTCAGAAGCAGAGAATCAGTATTGCACGTGTATTCTTAAAAAATCCTAAAATTCTTATTCTTGATGAAGCAACAAGTGCACTCGATAATGAAAGTGAGCAGATAGTAAAAAAATCGCTTGATTTATTGGCTGAGGGTAGAACAACTTTAATTGTTGCTCACCGCTTAACTACAATTAAAAATGCCGATAATATTCTCGTTATGACAAATGACGGAATTGAAGAAAGCGGCACTCACGACGAATTAATTAAAAAGAATGGCGTTTACGCTAAGCTTTATGAAATGTATAGCAATTAAACTTTAAGGAGTTGATTTTATGAAAAATTATCCTACACCTCACATTGATGCGAAGCCAGAAGATTTTGCAAAAACTGTGCTTATGCCAGGTGACCCGTTAAGAGCAAAATTTATTGCAGAAAACTTTTTAGAAGATGCAGTTTTAGTTAACAACGTTCGTGGAATTCACGGCTACACTGGTACTTATAAGGGAACTCGTGTTTCTGTTATGGCTTCTGGTATGGGTATGCCATCAATAGGAATTTACAGTTACGAGCTTTTCAATTTTTTCGATGTGGATAACATCATAAGAATCGGCTCTGCTGGTGGTATGTGCGATAAGGTAAAAGTACGTGACATTGTTATTGCGCAAGGTGCTTGCACCACTTCAAGATACAGTCACACCTTTAATCTTCCTGGTGACTTTGCACCTATTTCAGATTTCACTGTTTTAAGAACAACAGTAGAAAAAGCAGAAGAATTGGGAATTAAATATGAAGTTGGTAACGTGCTTTCTTCTGACGTATTTTATGGTGACACCCCAGAGCTTTCAGCTAACTGGCAAAAAATGGGCGTTTTAGCTGTAGAAATGGAAGCAGCAGCACTCTTTATGAATGCGGCAAGAGCAGGCAAACGTGCTGGTGCATTATTTACAATTTCTGACCATTTAGTAACAGGTGAATCACTCCCTGCAATTGAAAGACAGAATTCATTTACAGATATGATGAAATTGGCACTTGAAACTGCAGTAGAATTGGAGAATAAATAATGACTAAAAGAGTATTTCTTATAGTTCTTGACTCTTGTGGAATTGGTGAAGCACCAGATGCCCAAAGCTTTGGCGATAAAGGTGCAAACACAGTAGGTAGCATAAGTAAATCAAATGAATTTAATATAGAAAATCTTAAAAGCATCGGGTTTACTGAAATAGACGGTCTTTCTTATCTTGGTAAAGGTGAATTAAAATCAGAAGTTGCGAGACTCAGAGAAAAATCAAAAGGTAAAGACACAACCATCGGTCACTGGGAAATTGCAGGTATTGTGTCAGAAAAACCATTACCTACGTTCCCTCAAGGTTTCCCCAAGGAGCTTTTAGACGAATTTTCTCGCCTTACAGGCAGAGGGGTACTCTGTAACAAACCATATTCTGGAACAGAGGTTATAAAAGATTATGGCGAAGAGCATTTAAAAACTGGTGCTTTGATTGTTTACACCTCTGCTGACAGCGTATTTCAGATTGCGGCACACGAAAGTATTGTCCCACCTGAAGTACTTTATGAATATTGTAGAATTGCACGTAAATTATTAGTTGGTGATTTTGGGGTCGGCAGAGTTATTGCTCGTCCTTTTGAGGGTGAGCATCCATTTAAAAGGACTCCGAGAAGACACGATTTTTCATTAGAGCCACCAAAGGATACTGTTCTTGATGAATTAAAGAAAAATGGCTTGGATGTAATCGGCGTTGGTAAAATAAACGATATTTTTGCTGGAAAGGGTCTTACAGAATACGTTTACACTAAAAACAATGATGATGGTATGACAAAAACACTCGAATATCAGAAAAAAGATTTTAACGGTCTTTGCTTTATTAATCTTGTTGATTTCGATATGGTTTATGGTCACAGAAACGACGTTGACGGCTACGCCAAAGCATTAGCCGATTTCGATAAATGGTTACCAGAATTTATTGAGAATATGAAAAATGATGACGTTTTAATTATTACTGCTGACCACGGCTGTGACCCAGGTGACGTTAGCACAGACCACACGAGAGAATACGTGCCATTTATTATGTATGGTGAAGAAATTAAACCTAAAAACAATGGTACTATTGACGGATTTACATTTGTAGCAGATACTGTAAAAAAATTATTATTGGGATGATTTTATGACAGATAAAGAATTAGTTATTGAAGCAATTAACGCTATGAAAAACTCATATTCACCCTACTCTGATTTTAAAGTAGGTGCGGCGTTACTTACCGAAAACGGAAAAGTATATACGGGTTGCAATATCGAAAACGTTGCCTTTGGCCCCTCAATTTGTGCAGAGCGTGTTGCATTTTTTAAGGCAATTTCTGAAGGTGAAAAAAATTTTTCAAAAATTGCTGTTGTCGGTGGTAAAAATGGTGCAGTTACTTCACCAACACCACCTTGTGGCGTTTGCAGACAAGTAATGCGTGAATTTTGTAGTGACGACTTTGAAATTTTAATTGTCAGAGAAAACGAGAATTATGATAAGGTTTTACTTAAAGACCTGTTACCCCAATCCTTTAAACCGGAGATTTTATCAAAATGAGAATGTATGATATTATAAAAAACAAACGTGATAATAAAGAGCTTACAAAAGAAGAAATCGAGTTTTTTGTTAAAGGCTATACAGATGGTTCTATCCCCGATTATCAGGCTTCTGCTCTCACTATGGCAATTTTCTTTAATGGTATGACCGAAAAGGAAACTGCCACTTTAACACTTGCTATGGCAAATTCTGGTGATACGGTAGATTTAGGCCTCTTTGGTGATAAAACTGTAGATAAGCATTCCACTGGTGGCGTTGGTGACAAAACCACTTTAATTGTAGCACCAATTGTTGCTTCTCTTGGTTGCATTATTGCAAAAATGAGTGGGCGAGGCCTCGGTCACACGGGTGGTACTGTTGATAAATTAGAATCCATAGAAGGCTTTAACACTTCACTTACAAATGACGAATTCTTCACTCAAGTTAAAAATATTGGAATTGCAGTTGTAGGGCAAACTGGTAACTTAACACCAGCTGATAAAAAGCTCTACGCTTTACGAGACGTTACTGCAACCGTTGACAGCATTCCGCTTATTGCTTCAAGTATTATGAGTAAAAAACTTGCAGCAGGCTCACACACTATAGTTCTTGACGTTAAGTGCGGTAGTGGTGCATTTATGAAAACACCAGAAGATGCAAAAGCGTTAGCAGAAGAAATGGTTAAAATCGGTAAAAACAATGGCAGAAATATGGCAGCTATTATTACCGATATGAATACACCTTTAGGCAAAAACATTGGTAATTCGCTTGAAGTAATTGAAGCAATTGAAATTTTAAAAGGTAATGGTGCAGAAGATTTAAAATACGTTGCTTGTAGTCTTGCAACAGAAATAGTTTCACTTTCTAAAAATATATCCACTCAAGAAGCAAGTGAATTAGTTGACAACGCTCTTTCGAGTGGCAAAGCGTTAGAAAAATTCAAAGAATGGATTTCTCATCAGGGTGGTAATAGTAACTGGATAGAGAACCCTGATAACTTCCCGAAAGCAGAATTTAAAGAAGATATAATTTCAGAAAAAGACTGCTACATTTCTTCAATGAATGCAGAAGAAATTGGCATTTCTTCAGTAATTTTAGGTGCTGGTCGTGAAAAGAAAGAAGATGCAATTGACTTTTCTGCTGGTATAGTATTAAATAAAAAAACTGGTGATAAGGTTGCTAAAGGCGACATAATTGCAACTCTTTACACTAACAATAAAGACTCTTTAAAAACTGCAAAAGAGAAATTCCTTTCGGCAATAGAATTTTCAAATGAAAATCCAAAAGAAATTCCTCTTATTTATGAAATAGTGAGATAAAAATAAAGCACTTTGAAAAAATTCAAAGTGCTTTTATCTTATTCTGTTTTCTAACAAATCACTTGCTTTAAGATTTAATGCATCAGCGATACTGAATAAGATATCCACTGAAAATGCTCTTACTAAATTAGGCGCTTCTATTGCACTTAAATGAGACCTGCTTATTCCTGCCTTTTCTGCTAATTGCTCCTGACTCATACCACGCAATTTTCGTGCAAAGGCTATAGTAATACCTAATTCAATAAGTCGGTCCCTATTTGCAAAACCAGAATTTTTACTCACTCAATATCACTCCTTTACTACCTTTTCCATTATATATTTATTTTATGCCGTATTAGTTTATTTTAAAAAGCACTTGACTATTTTAAAAAGCATTTGTATAATATTTAATACTAATAGTGGAAAAGGGTATTAAAGGAGATTTTAAAAAAATGCAAAACAACGAGAATAATATGTATAAGGATATGTATTTTTTATTAGCTGAAGGTATCGCAGAAGCAATATCTAACGATACAGTAGATAGTATAAAACAAACACTTATAAATGCCGTAGCAAAAACTGAAGATATTTATATTAAATACACCTTAAAATAACAAAAACGCTTTGGAAAAATCCAAAGCGTTTTTGTTATTTTAATTTTCTGGGTTCATCAATAAGTCCAAGTAAATAATCAACTGAAACATTATAATGCTTTGCTAAAATTATATATTTATCGACACCCATCATCTGTGCACCAGTTTCCCATTTACTTACCTGTTGTCTCGTTGTTTTTAAAATTTCAGCAACGTCAACTTGAGTTAAATCATTATCTTCCCTTATATCTTTCAAACGTTTATAATAATCCATTTCTAAAACCACCTTTTGCACATTATATCACGAACCTTATAAGATGCTCTTGACACGCACCTTAAAAGGTGCTAAAATCTATACATCACCCTATAAAGTGCGAAAGGAGTTTTTTCGATGAATACTATTGCAAAACTTTGGAACGGAAATCTTGCGCCAATAAAATATTTAGGCATAAATAATCAGGATATTCAGGAACTTGAAAGTCTTATACAAAGTAATTATAACCACGTTTTAGAAACTGCTGACATTAAAACAAAAGAAAATTTTGAAAAGTTCAAAGATTGTTTTGAAGAATATTTATCGTTAATAAGCGAACAGTCTTTTTGTGACGGATATGCTCTCGGTTCTAAATTATTAGTGGAAGCCTTAACTAATGCAGAAACAATAACAAAAACATAAAGCACCTTGGTTTAGCCAAAGTGCTTTTATTGTTTTAGAATTCAATTTTCTCTTCAATATATTTAACTAAATCCGCAATTGGAATTCTTACTTGTTCCATAGTATCTCTGTCACGTACTGTTACACAGTTATCTTCTTCACTTTCGAAGTCATAAGTAATGCAGTAAGGTGTACCGATTTCGTCCTGACGGCGATATCTTTTACCAATTGAACCAGCATCGTCAAATTCAACGTTAAATTTCTTAGAAAGTGTAGTAAATACTTCTGTTGCTTTTTCGTTTAATTTCTTTGAAAGTGGAAGAACTGCACATTTATATGGTGCAAGTGTTGGGTGAAGACGAAGAACAACACGTGTGTCATTCTTTTCTGCATCTACAACCTCTTCATCATAAGCCTCTGTGAGAATTGCAAGGAAGAGTCTTTCAACACCTAAAGATGGTTCAATAACATAAGGAATGTATCTTTCATTTGTTTCAGGGTCAAAATAGTCAAGGCTCTTACCTGAAGTATTAATGTGCTGAGTCAAGTCGTAGTCAGTTCTGTCTGCAACGCCCCAGAGCTCGCCCCAACCGAATGGGAATAAGTATTCGAAGTCTGTTGTAGCTTTTGAATAGAAGCAAAGTTCTTCTTTATCGTGGTCACGAAGGCGAAGGTTTTCTGCTTTGATGTTTAATGAGTAAAGCCAGTCACGGCAGAAACCACGCCAGTATTCAAACCACTCTAAATCTGTACCAGGCTTACAGAAGAATTCAAGCTCCATCTGTTCAAATTCACGAACACGGAAAATAAAGTTACCTGGTGTAATTTCGTTACGGAATGATTTACCAATCTGAGCAACACCAAACGGTACTTTCTTTCTTGTAGTTCTCTGAATATTTGCAAAGTTAACAAAAATACCCTGTGCTGTTTCAGGTCTTAAGTAAAGCTCGTTTTTACTGTCTTCAGTAACCCCCTGGAATGTTTTGAACATAAGGTTAAACTGACGGATATCTGTAAAGTTATGCTTACCACAATCAGGGCAAGGAATCGCCTTTTCTTTTATGTAATCCATCATCTGTTCATTTGACCAGCCAGCAACAACTGTGCCGTCAAAATCTTCAATTAAATTATCTGCTCTATGACGTGTTTTACATTCACGGCAGTCCATTAATGGGTCTGAGAAGCCACCAAGGTGACCAGAAGCTACCCATGTCTGTGGATTCATAAGAATTGCACTGTCAAGACCAACATTATATGGATTTTCCTGAATAAACTTCTTTCTCCAGGCATTCTTAATATTATTTTTAAGTTCAACACCTAATGGGCCATAATCCCAAGTGTTTGCAAGTCCACCGTAAATTTCGCTACCTGCATACACAAAACCTCTGCCCTTACAAAGAGCAACAAGTTTTTCCATAGATTTTTCTGTGTTATTCATTTCTATCTATCCTTTCAAAAAGAATTATAAATTACATTTTAATAATCAGTAGAAAGTGTTTCTGTTGTTTCTACCACACCACCGAAGCCACTTTTATACATAGCGTAATAAAGGCCTTGCTTTTCTAAAAGCTCTTCGTGTGTGCCACGCTCTCTTATTGTACCATTATCTATAAACAAAATTTCATCTGCTTTACGGATTGTTGAAAGTCTGTGAGCAACAACAAAGTTTGTTCTGCCCTTCATAACTTCATTCATACCCTTTTGCACAAGAAGCTCTGTTCTTGTATCAACAGAAGAAGTTGCTTCGTCAAGAATAAGCACTGACGGATTCTTGAGGAATGCTCTTGCAATTGTAATAAGCTGCTTCTGACCACCAGAAAGATTTTCACCATTTTCTGTAATTCTTGTGTTGTAGCCATCAGGAAGTAGTTTAATAAATTCTTCTGCACCTGAAAGTCTCGAAGCGTCATAAACCTCTTCATCAGTTGCATCAAGCTTACCATAACGGATATTATCCATTATAGTTCCGTCAAAAAGCCAGGTTTCCTGTAAAACCATACCATAAAGCTTTCTTAAATCATCACGTTTTACAGTTCTTATATCTTTTCCATCAATGGTAATTTTACCACCGGTAACGTCGTAAAATCTCATAAGAAGATTAACAAATGTAGTTTTACCAGCACCTGTAGGGCCTACAAGTGCTACAAGACTGCCCTTTTTAACTGTCAAATCCAAGTTTTCCATTAAAGACTTGTCCTGTGAATAAGAGAACGAAACATTTTCGAATTTAATAGAATCTTTAAATTCGAGTTCTTCGCTTGTTGGCTCATCAATTTCACTCTCTTCATCAAAGAGCTTAAACACTCTTTCTGCAGAAGCCATACAAGACTGAATTGTATTAGCAATCTGTGCGAGAGTTGACATTGGTGAAGTGAAAAGCTTTGAGTAAGTAATAAACGTGAGAATACCACCGATTGAAAAGGCTGTACCCATATCATAAATTACTTTTCCACCGACTGAAAATACGCCATTATTTACTATTAAAAATCCACCAATAATAGCAACTAAAATATAGCCTACGTTATCCATTAAATTTATAAACGGACCTATTGTACCAGAAATAAACTGTGCTTTACTGCTCACTTCAACAAGCTCGTCGTTTATATCGTTAAATTCATCTTCTGCTAATTGCTCCTGACCAAAGATTTTAACAATCTTATGACCTGTGTAAATTTCTTCTACGTGGCCATTGAGTTCACCGGTTCTGTCCCACTGAGCTTTGAAAAGCTTTCTTGAAACTGAAAGTATCTTTAAAGCAATAAAAGCCGTAAATGGCACAAGAACTACTATAAAAAGTGTTAAAAACCAGTTTGTAATTACCATCATAATGAATACGCCCACAATAGTAATTACCGAAGAAACAATAGAAAGAAGATTGTGTTGAAGAGTGTTACTTATATTATCAACGTCATTCATTATACGGCTTAAAATATCACCTTTAGAGTTACTGTCGTAATATTTAAGCGGTAACGAAGAAAGCTTTTCGTTGATTTTTTCACGTAATTTTCTTACAACCTTCGCAGTTACACCTGCCATTACGTATTGTTGTATGAATGAGAATATCGCCATTCCGCCATAAATTACAACAAGCGCTTTTACACAAGGTAAAAGTGAATCGGCTGAAATAACACCACCGTTTAATTTAACTTCAACCTGCTCGTTAAGTAAATCGAGCGCCTGACCTATGTAATCAGGACCGAGTACACTGAAAACTGCCGAAACAGCACAAGTTATTACAACTATTATAAACGCTATTTTCTGCTCCCAGATATATCCCCAGAGTCTTTTTGCACTCGTCTTAAAAGATTCTGCCTTTTCTTCGCCCTCGTGAATTTCACGGTATGAAGAATATCTCAGCTTTCTTGTAGCACGTCTTCGCTCTAAACGTTCTAATCTTTTTCCATCTAAAACAGGGGTTGTCTTTTTCATGTGTCACTCACCCCCGTTTTTTCGAGTTGTGAGTCAGCCATTTCTTTATAAACTGCACAATTTTCTAAAAGCTCTTTGTGAGTTCCCATACCTACAACATCACCATTCTCAAGAACAATAATATTATCGGCATCTATTATAGTACCAACTCGTTGAGCAACAATAATTATTGCAGACTCTTTAAGAACTGTTTTTAATTGTGCTCGTAATTTACTGTCTGTAATAAAATCAAGTGCAGAAAAGCTGTCGTCAAACATATAGAACTTTGCTTTTTTAACAATTGCTCTTGCAATACAAAGCCTTTGCCTTTGACCACCAGAAAGGTTTGTGCCATTCTGCGAAACCATACTCTCTAACTTTTGTGGTAACTTCTCGACAAAATCACGTGATTGTGCAATTTCTAATGCTTCCCATAATTCCTCATCAGTAGCATCTTCATTACCATATCTTAAGTTATCAGCAATTGTACCACTGAATAAAAACGCCTGTTGTGGAATGTAGCCTAATTTCTCATAAATTGAAGAGAAATCCATTTCTCTTACATCAACGCCATCAATCAGAACTGCACCCTCTGTAACATCATAAAACCGTGGAATTAAATTAAGAACGGTACTTTTACCACTACCAGTACTACCAATAATTGCAGTAGTTTTACCTTTTTCGGCAACAAAGTTTACGTTATTAAGTGCTCTTTTTAAATTGCCGTCTTCGTCTTTATAATCAAAAACAACATTTTTGAATTCGATTGTACCATCATTTTCACAGTCTGTCGTTTTTTCTCTTATTTCCATTTTTAATTGATGGTCTAAAATTTCATTTATTCTGTTTGCAGAAATTTTACCACGTGGAATCATAACAAACATAGCAGCAACAGAAGCTAAAGCTACAACTATAAATACAAGGTAAATTATAAAAGCCTGCAAATCACCTATTGTGTTCGCTATTTCAGTAGGGTCAGTTAATTTATTAATCTGATTATAACCAACTACAATAAGTAGCGCTATAATCATAAATATAAGAAGTGTTGCAACAGGAATAAGTCCTGCAAAAATTCTTGAAACCTTTAAAGTAAGCCCTGTTAAATCATCATTTGCTTTTTTAAAACGTCTTTCTTCGTATTCGGTTCTGTTAAACGCTCTTATAACTCTTACACCATTGAGCTTTTCTCTTGTTACAAGGTTTAAATTATCAACGCCTTTTTGAATTTTACTAAAAAATGGCACAACCGTTTTTGCAATTATAAGTGCTATTACCGCTATAACAGGGCAAACAATCAGAAGCACGAGTGAAAGTCCAGGGTCCATAACAACTGCCATTACTGTGCCACCAATTAACATAATCGGCACAGAAATTATACTTCTTAAAAGAGCAATTAACAATTCACCTATTTGCCTTATATCGTTTGTTGTTCTTGTTATAAGTGACGGAATACCGATTTCGTCAATATCGCCTTGTGAAAACGTCTGAACTTTAGAAAACACCTTTCTTCTGAGGTCACCAGTAAAAAGTGCTGAAACCTTGCTTGAACAGTAACTATTTGCTATTGAAATGAACATTGCTATTATGCAAAGAATAATCATAACAATACCAATATTTTTTATGTAATCTAAATCACCTTTTGTAATTCCGTTATTTATAAGCTGCTGCATCATAAACGGAAAGCCTAAAGTCATAACATTGCTGAGCGCCGCAAGAATAATTGTAAAGATTGCGAATCTTTTATGAGGTTTTAAATATTTAAAAAGCTTTATCATAAAAAATTCACTTCCTTTCAAAAATCTTTTAAAGCCCATAGATATACATTATAATTATACCACAGATATACACTTCTCTGCAACTGTTTTTATAAAAAAACAAAACTGCTACAAGCATTTCTACTTGTAGCAGTAAAAGGTCACCTTAAGATTATTTAGACCATACAGCGTAAAGAGTTGTATTTTCAGTTACGCTTATTTTTTCACCTGAATGATAATCTGCTTCTTTAGCGTTCTTCTTTGTAGCCCAGCCCAAGAATTCAGCACCCTGTAATTCTGGAGTTATTTCGCTTACAGAAAGCTTCATACCATCAAGAACAACTTGTTCATTAGGAGTGTTTACACCACCGTTAGCATCATAGGTTACTGTATGCTTTTTCTCTGCTTCATATTCAATAACAAAGCCTGTCATTGTCTTTGCTTCAAAAATCTTTGCAACAGACCATTTCGCTGAACCATCATTAAGCATAACAGCATAGTTTTCTTTACCACTGTTATATTTTACGCCTTTTAAATAATTTGAATAATCAACAGTAGTAACTTCTCTCTTAGTACCGCTTACACCTAAGTAATACTGGTCACAATCTTTAAGAAGAAGTGAAAGAAGTTGGTTTTCAGAAGATGTTTCAATCTCTGCTAACTTACCGCCTTTAGCCTTTGCAAATGCAAGTGCTTGTTCGTAAGTTAAAGAACTATCATAAATTTCATATCTGCTATCACCGAATTTTGCAGTATTAGCAGGAATCATTTTGTCAATTTCCAATTCACAGATAAAACCTGTCTGACGCTTGTTGCTGATAGCTTCTTCCCAAGTACCATCTGCTTTAGTAACAACTGCTGTAAGATTCTGTCTTGAAGCACCATTTAAATTTGTATAATTATATGCTTCGCCGTTACCCCAGAAATACATTCCGTTTTCTGTTGAATCGTTTAAGCCAATGTAATACTGATAATAAGAACCATTTTCGAGCATTCCGTTTACAATTTCCTGCTCTTTATCACTTGTAATAGTTACAAGGTGACCGCCCATAAGTGAGCACACCTGCTCTGCCTCTTCATAAGGTAAAGCCATATCGAAAAGTGCATAGATGCTGTTTTCTGTTGTTTTAATAGCGTCTGCTCTGCTGATGTTTGAAACAGTTGCAGAGCGATCCTGATAATTAGGACGTGCAACATAGTTAATTCTTGCACGCTGGTTAGCAAGGTAACCCGTAGAAGCAGGGTAAGTCAACGCTTTTACCTGGTCTGACATATTACCCTCAACTGTATAAATATATTGGTCATCTGCATCAACAACAAGACCAACGTGGTCAATACAACCATAACTACCTGAACAAGTACAACTGAAAATGAGGTCACCTGCTTCAAGTGGCTTTGCACCAAAACTGAAGCAATCAGCACCAACTGATGGAAGTATTGAGTAATATGAATTACCAACTGCTGATAATTTAGGGAAAACAGATGCTGGAACACCTGCTACGTAAGCACACCATGAAACAAACACGTTGCACCAATAACTTTGTCTACCGTACCATCTGCCGTATTCTGTGTAATTGTCACCACTTTCGTGATAACCAACCTGAGTTTTTGCTATATTACAGATATCTGTAACCTGGTCACCTGTAAGTTCAACCTCACTAAGTGCTTTGTAGAAGCTACTGCTCATATAAGAAGATGAGGCGCTGTATTCAACTTTTTTAGCAGCTGCGTTTACGCTGAACATAGGAACCACTGCAAGTACTACAGTAAGTGCTACCGCAATAGCGCTTTTAATTCTGCTCTTAATCATAGAATAATTTTGCCTTTCATAATTTTGAGTTTTTGCTGTATCAATAATATTTATTTCAAAGTTGTTGCAAATTATTACAAACTTGTAACAATTCCTGCGAACGAATGTCATTGTACCACATAAAAAAGCCTTTTACAATGCACAACTTGCACTATAAAAGGCTCTGATTTTATTGTATTTTGCATAAACATAAACAAAAAATTAAGAAATTGACACATTTTTCGTTACATTTTGAAATTTTTAAGTCTCAGTTTTTACGAGAAAATTCGACTAATTTACAATTTTTTCGCCATCAAATACTATTACGCCAACACCTCCGCCGGTCTCATTCTTTTCAATAAGCCAATTTTTATAGGCTCTCTTTAATGAGGTATCTTCTGGCAATTCATTATATGGCAATTTATCAAGTTTTCCGAATATACGCCATAAATCTTCTTTAATATCGCTTATATATTGGTCATAAATATAAAAGTCATTCATAAACTTTAAAATATTTGAATTCTCTGGCAAGAACTTATAATGCTCTTTATAAAGTAACCACGAATGACAAACAAAAATGATTTTTCCATTTTTCACAAAAGAGGTATCTTTATAAAAATCATAAGCCTTTTTATAAGAGTCCAATCTCACTTCATCTGTAAGTGGTTCACCACTTGATGGAATGTGTAAAAACAAAACTTTAGTACCTTTTTTTATTTTAATTCCACTTGGTGTTACAATTTCTCTGTCAGTATCGGTATGTTCATACTGAAATCTACCTAACGAAAATCTTTCGAGTCTGTAAAAACCTTCAAACCAATGTGGTACAAAAGTACCATAATAACCTTTACACTCTACACACTCTTGTAATTTATATTTCAAATCCTTGATTGTCTCATAAAATACACTGTCGGGTATCTCTTGTTTTGTGTATCTTTTTGCCATAGTTTCTGCTGACAAGAGCAAAAAAACAAATTGAAGTATATTTTCATCAATCAAATATTTCTGAGAAATCGGTGTAAGCTTCTCTAAAAAGCGTCTTATATCGTGAGCTTTCGGGAACATAAAACGCATTATTAATTTATCAAGCTCTCTACCCAACTCTAAATTTTTATCTGTAAGTTTAACAACTTCTGTAAACTCTTTTTCTGCACTCTCTGGCAATTCAAGTTTTTTCATAAGAGTTTTGTAAAACTCATTATAATGCATTTTATCACCTCTCAGTAATATATATTTATTATATATATAGTATACGAATTTTAAACAGTTTAGTTTTTGAGACTGTTAAGTGGTGCAGGGATTCTGCCACCACGCATAATAAAATCGTAACTACTCTCTTTATGAACGGGCATTACAGGTGCAGTACCTAAAAGACCGCCCATTTCAATTTCATCACCCACTTTTTTATTTAAAGCAGGAATAATTCTTACAGCTGTTGTTTTCTGATTTATCATACCAATAGCTGCTTCATCAGCAATAATTGCTGAAATCGTTTCAGCAGTTGTATCGCCAGGAACTGCAATCATATCAAGACCAACTGAGCAGACACAGGTCATTGCTTCTAACTTATCTAACGTGAGAACGCCCTTGTGAACGGCTTCAATCATACCCTCATCCTCAGAAACAGGAATAAATGCACCTGAAAGACCACCGACTGAAGAAGAAGCCATTACGCCACCTTTTTTAACAGCATCGTTAAGAAGTGCTAAAGCAGCCGTTGTGCCGTGAGTACCACAGGTCTCAAGTCCCATTTCTTCTAAAATTCTTGCAACCGAGTCACCAACTGCAGGAGTTGGGGCAAGGCTTAAGTCAACAATACCAAATTCTGCATTAAGACGTGATGAAGCTTCACGGGCAATAAGCTGACCCATTCTTGTAATTTTAAAAGCAGTCTTTTTAACTGTTTCAGCTACAACGTCAAATGGTGCACCCTTAACACTCTTTAAAGCATTATAAACAACACCAGGCCCTGAAACACCAACGTTTATTGCACATTCAGGCTCACCTACACCGTGGAATGCACCAGCCATAAATGGATTATCTTCAACGGCATTACAGAACACAACAAGCTTTGCACAGCCTAAGCCGTCATTTTCTTTTGTTCTTTCTGCAGTATCTTTAATGATATTACCCATTAATTTTACTGCATCCATATTTATACCCGCTTTTGTAGAGCCAACATTAACAGATGAGCAAACAAAATCAGTCTCGGCTAAAGCAGATGGAATTGAATTTATAAGACGTCTGTCACCTATTGTAAACCCTTTCTGCACGAGAGCAGAAAAACCACCGATAAAATTAACACCACATTCTTTTGCAGCATTATCCATAGCCTTTGCAAAAATAGTGTAATCTTCAGTCTCACTTGACTCAGCTGCAATTGCCATTGGTGTAACAGAAATTCTTTTGTTTATAATGGGAATTCCCATTTCCTTTTCTATTTCTTCACCTGTTTTAACAAGGTTTTCTGCATACTTTGTAATTTTATCATACATTTTTGTTGCAGAAATTTTCGCATCAGGATGACCACAATCTCTTAAAGAAATACCCATAGTAATTGTACGGATGTCAAGATGCTGTTCATCAATCATATTTAAGGTTTCAATAATTTCGTGTTGATTAAGCATTTTAGCACCTCATATTCTATGCATAGCATCAAAAATATCTTCACGCTGAATGCGGATGCTTACACCAAGTCTTTCGCCCTCTTTATTGAGAATATCAACGAGCTCAGAAAAACTTACGTTTGCATTCTTTACATCAACTAACATATTCATAGTAAACATATCTTTAAGAATTGTCTGGCTTATATCCAAAACGTTAACATTTGTTTTTTCAAACGCAACACAAACACCAGCCATAATACCAACTCTGTCTTTACCAATAACTGTAACAATAGCGTTCATATTAAACCCTCACTTTTAATAAGATACTTATTAAGTTTATCACATTTATATTATTATTACAACAAAAAAATGGATACACTTTAAAAATTAAAGTGTATCCACATTTATTATGAAATCCAACCGTAAATTGTGTCAAATATCGAAAGTCCACCTAAAAGCTTAACAAGTGTATCTGGAATCATACTTGCAAGGAAACCGAGGTCTGTGAATTTCTCACCATCTGATTCTGCAACACCTTCGTAATCGAGCATAAATGCCTGAGTATAAACAATACCACCTTCACCGAAAATCTCAGCTCTTACGTAATTGCCAAGTTCTCTTTTGTGGTCATCAAGGTCAATGCTATTGCCTGTTGCAATTGTTTTGCCGTTTGCAATCCAACGGATATTTTTAGCACCTGCAGTAACAAGTGTGATTGTATCACTACTCTGGTCAACTGCAATAGCAGTAACTCTTGGAGCTTCTACATCTTTTGGGGCTTCATATTTTGCTGTAGCATCCTCTGCCTGCATTGCTTTTAACTGTTCACCAAGCTTTACAGCAGTAGGGTCAATGCTTTCTGTTAAATAATTTGCAATTTCTGCAATTTCAACAGGGTTACCTAAGTTTTTACTGCAAGCGAAAAATGCTCCTTTTTCCATACATTCTCTTAAGTTATCAACTGTATTAGCAGGCATTACCATTTCTGTATAGCCAGTGAAAACTGCATCAGTTGAGTGAGCATCAGAAGTTGCAATAGCTAAAACGTTTCTGCCGGTTGGGGTAACTCTCTGTAAAAGAATATCCCAGAGCTTTCTGTCGTAACGTGTTCTGCCATCGCCCTTACTGTTAATATCAATACCAATGCAAGAATCATAATTTATAAGAAGACTTGCAAATTTATCAATGTAATAGCCGTACATACCCTTGCTTTCATTATAAGCGTCCTCAGTAGAATCCTCATCACGAGCGCCTGTATATTCACCAGGGTGGTTAATTACTGAAAGTCCGCCCATTTCGTGAACGTTTTTAATAGGTGTTTCATAGTCACTTGTACCACCCAATAAGCCGTGACCATAATCAACAAACCAGCTGTTAACGTGAGCGTTGTTAAGTGAACTTGGGTTATTTTCAATACCGTAAGGCACTCTTAACATACTGTGAAGCTTAATTCCTGATGAAGTAGTCTGTGTATAATAGCTACCGCCCTTTTTTGTTTCAAGTGAGTAAGTGTTACCATTAGCAGCTTCGCCACCTTTTGATTCAAGTGGAACAATATCGCCTGCTCTGCCTTTGAATAAATCAATAAAAATTTCCATAGCAGGAATAACTGATTGACGAGTCCAGCCGTAATCTACAACGCCATGGTCTGTAACTGCAGCAATATCAAAACCATATTCATATTGTTGCTCTAACATATCCTTTAAAGTGTCAGTACCATCACTTGCTGTTGTGTGATTATGAAGGTCTGCTCTGTATTGCTTATATGTAAGCCAGTTTACATCTTCATATGGGTCGATTATTGTGTAATCGATACCCGTGTCAGTCTCCCCTGCAAATGCAACGGTTGAGTAACTCACCATTAACATACAAACAGCCAAAACCAAAGCAATTATTTTTTTGGTCTTTTTCATAATTAACGCCCCTTTTCAAAAAACAATGAACTATAAAGACAATTATTCTATAATAATACATTATTATATAGCAAATAATGTTAATTTTCAACGATAATATTAACCGAATTTCATATTAATAATATGTGCAAAAAAGCGACTGTCAGTTTTAAATTCTGACAGTCGCTATACTTTTACTTTTTAAATTCATCTCTTATAGAGATTTTTTCGAGTGCTTCTTCTCTTGTGATTTTGCCGTTGTTACAATCAATCATAACTTTAACGTCTTCATCTTTGAGCTTATAGAAGTGCCAGAAAATACCTGCAAGAATAAGACCAATTGTTGGTATCATTACAAATATAAACCACAAACCATTAAGTGTGAATTCTGATTGTTGAACATTCTGTACAGCTAAATCCTGGAAGCTTTCAGCGTTAACTTCTTTCCATCCGAAGAAACCAAGAAGGAACATTCCGAGTGCGCCAGAAAGAGCCGAAGCCATTTTTGTAACGAATGTCTGTATAGCGAAAGTAATACCTTTTGCATCAATTCCTGTTTTAAATTCACCATACTCTGCACAGTCAGGTGTGAACATAAATATCATAATGCCCTGAATACCTAAAGGAACAGCACGAAGAAGTGTTAAAATTATAAACACTATCATATTCTGATAACCACAGAGCCAGCTGATTGTACCAAAAATTACTGCCGCCCAGTTACTTATAATAAAGATTTTACGCTTACCATATTTTTCAACCAATTTTGGTACGAAAAGTGATGCTATGAAAATAGGTGCTCCTGCCAACGCAAGAACAATAAGGCTGAACGCTTCGTTATGGAACAAGTAATAAGACGTAAGAAGGCTCATAGAAATCATAACGTTAAAGCCACTCTGGAAGAAATAGCCTGCATAGTAAATAAGTAAATATTTGTTTGAGAACAAATATTTAAACATCTTTCTTACTGTAAATTGTTCTTCTTCATCAACATTTGTAAAGCGTTCTTTACCATTAATACACACAGGAACCATTGTAGCAAATGCAACCACGCTTACAATAGCTGCAGCAACACCAAAGCTGAGACCAACTGCCTGACCTGTAATTATTGTAGGAATAATAGTTGCTATACCGCTACCAACGCCTGACCAGATACTCTTATAAGAAATTATTGAGGTTCTTTCATCAAGATTATCTGTCATAACAGTAACCATACCGTGAATAGGAACGTCACAAATAGTGTATACAGTATCCCATATAAGATAGAAAATAGCAAACCAGAGAAGCTTAACCATCTCACCTGCACCGCTTGGTATCATATATAAAAGTGCAGTCGCAAGTGGAATTAAAGGCAAAGAAATTTTAAGCCATGGCAAAAATTTCTGTTTGCTCTTAAATTTTGCTTTATCAAAAATACAACCAAAAACAGCATCGTTCATAGCATCCCATATCTTAACTATGAGCATTACTGTACCTGATTTCACAGGGTCAACACCCTGAAATAAAAGATATGTGGTCAAAAATGATGTAATCATTGTGTAAATCATATTTTGACCAGACAAGTAAAGATAATAACTTTTTCTTTCCTTATTAGTCGTTCTCCAGCTCGCTGGTGTATAACTCAATTTGCTTAAAAGATTTTTCAACTCAAGCACCCCTTTTAATTCGTATTATCTGCTAACTCAGTTTTTTCTGTTGTTTTTCGTGCAACAACCCAGGCATTCGGTAAATATCTGCCTGTTGGCATATTTGTTGATGGTTCATTTATAATCTCACCCTCATAAGCCAAAGTAGAGGATGAGCCACCATCACAAGCGCCGGCATTAACTGCGCCATACATTTCTAAAACGTCAGCACAATCGCCCATTGTTGCACCTAAGGAATAACCAACCTGTCTGCCATCGACAACGAAAATCATTACTACGCCGTTTTCAGCCTGACCGATTACAGTACGTGGTTGAAGTCCCCAGCCCGATGAACCTTCAATAACCTTATCTCCATTTATTATTAAAGCTGGATGGTATTGGAAGGCATCTCTGAGGCCTCGTTCTTCCCAATCAGAAAATTCGCCTACTATAAGTCTGTCATCTTTGTCAAAACCTACAGTAATATACTTTGAGGAATAACTACCCCAGTATTCACCTTGTGCTACACATTGAGCAGTAACAACACCACCGACACTTGTTCCTCCTGGGTCGTGAAAGCCTGAAGCATTAGAAGCGATAACCGCATCTTCTTTTTCAAGATAATCACAAATAAACTCACCTCGCGAGTTTTTATAATCTGTTGCAGAAATGTAGACTCTTGACGGGTCATCTATTAAAACAAGTCGCCCTACATAGTTTGAGGTTACAACCTTTAAAACAACTATTCCTTCTTCTATATCATTTATAAGAACCTCGTTGCCGTGTTTATCTTTTTCGCCTACAACAAGATCTTTCTGACCTAATATATCAACTTCCTCTTCCTTTTTGACGTCAGTATGACCAATATCAGTTATATCGACTTGAGCATCCATTACTTCTTTTATAAGATACTCAGGGAAAAATGAAGTTGCAAGCCACTTATGCTGGTCAGTTGTCATTGCAGTTTCAATCCAGATATTACGCCATTTTGTAATGAATGGCACATTACCGAAAATAACAAGTGCATACATTGAAACACAAACTGCCACAACAATAACGAGGGAAGTGAGCACCTTTATAATAACACTTGTTCTGTCTATCCTCTGTTTTTTTGGCTGAGCATTTTCAGAGCGCGCTCTTTTTGCTTCAACCCTTTCAATAGGTCTGTATTGTGGTGGTGATGGTTTTCTCTCTTCTCTTACCGACCTGTTATATTGCGGTGCCACTGGTCTTTGTGGAGTTCTTTGCTGCACCGAACTCTGTCTTTTAGTAGAAGCATCATTTCTTACAGGTGGTGTCCTTGGTGGCGCAGATGGTCTTTGTGATGAAACAGGGCGTTGCGGAGTAGTAGGTCTCGATGCAGAAACAGTCTGCTGTTGCTTTGCATAATTTCTCATTCTCTCTGCTTCAGAAGAACGATTTTTCAAAGTATCGACCGATACAACCTCTTCATCTGTTAATTCAACCATTTTCACCACCACCTTTCAAAACAGCATTATCAATTCGCTATTGTATCACATTTGTTTTCTTTTTTCCATAGCAAATTAGAAAATTAATAGAATATTTATTAATTTGGTGTTTTATGGCTCGTTTGTGCAACTATGCCAACTATATGTTTACTTTTTTGTATATCATAACACCCCTTTTTACATTGTAAAACCACCTTCAAATATGGTATAATTATTTTATTATACTGAATACAGGAGTTGAGAAAATGAATCTCAAAGAAAAAGCGACAGGGCTTATTTCTAATGTAAAAGAACATTGGAAAACCCCTGCTAAAGGCAGATATATGCCATTCAAAGAAATTGCCGCTTACTCTGGCGGTGGTATTGGTGCTTATATGATTATAACAATGGGTTCTGCTTGTCTTTTAGCCGCGAATAACACATTACTTTCAAGCACCTTAGGTATTGACCCTATGGATATGTATGTTATGTATGTTATTGCAGTACTTGCAAACATTCCTTTAACAGGTATCCGTGCAAATATTATTGACAACACCCGTAACAAAGCAGGTAAATACCGTCCGTACATAGTTACAATGGCGCTTCCAGCTACAATTATATGTAATATTTTAGTCTGGTTCCCTTATGCTAAGCTTTCAGACTGGTTAGGCGACGGAATGATTTTTGGCGAAACCAAAGCTTATATTGCAAAATGTGCAATAATTATGGTGTTAAACCTTTTTCTTCATTTCTTCTATTACTTCTTCTACGATGCTTACGAAAACCTTATTCACGTACTCTCACCAAACTCGCACGAACGAAGCGACGTTGCTTCAATAAAGAGTATTGTTTACTCATTCGCTCCAACAATAGTAAACCTTTTCACTCCTATTATTGCAGAAAACTTGTTCCATTCAAACACAACTGATATTCGTGTTTATAGATTTATATATCCAATTCTTACCGTAGGCGGTTTACTTCTTTGTATGATTGTTTACAAGCATACAGAAGAAAAAATTGTTCAAGCAAGAACTCACATTGTTCAGATTAAGTTTATAGATGCTATTAAAGCAGTTGCTAAAAACAAATATTTCTGGATTATTTCACTTGCCGGTTGGATTGGCTTCCTCGAAAGTGCTTACTCCAACATTATGTTCTGGCTTTATAATTACGGTGGTGCCTGCTCTGGTAATGCCTACAGCTTACTTGTTACTCTTTATGGCAACGCTTCACTCTGGGGTATGCTCTTAGCCCCATTCTGTATTAGAAAATGGGGTAAAAAGAGTGTTTTAGTAGTTACTAATATATTCAATATCGTCTTTATTTTAATGATGTTACCTTTCACAAACGAAATCCATAATTTAACTATCTGGCTTATTATGGGCTGTCTTTATCTCAATGCTTTTATGGGTTCATTTGCTCATATTTTGAACCCTGCTATTCAGGCAGATATACGTGACTATCAGCAATACAAAACAGGTGAAAGAATTGACGGTGCTTTCGCAGTAGTTACAACTATCGGTACTGTTATTGCACTTATCACATCTTCAGTTTTACCAGCTATTTATGAAAAAAATGGTCTTACAAAAGGAAATGCTGCAAAAGTCACTTCTGACCCAGAAATTCTTTCACGAGTTTTAGGTGACGGCAAAACAACTGTAGGTCAAATCCTTGCACAACAATTAGAAAATGGTCAAGATAACTACAACAATGCACTTTCTGCTCTTTATGACCCTGATATTCTTTTATCTCTTATTAAAGTTCTTATTGTTATTGCGGCTGTTGGTGCTTTAATGAATGTTATTCCTTATATCTGGTATGATTTCAATGAGAAAAAACAAGAATCAGTTATTCGTGTTCTTAAAATAAGAGCTATGTTTGAAGATTATGGCAATGGTATTCTTAACGACGAAAAGCTCGTTGAAGGCATTGATATTATCCGTAACTCACAAGAAACAGCAGCTCTTTCACCAAAAGCAATCAATAAAAAAGATTATAAGGGTAAAGAAGGCAAAAAAGCCTATAAAGAAGCTGTTAAATTCAACGACGAAATTGATATTGCTCAATTTGTATGTGATGAATTAAACAAATTCTCAACACCAGCTTATAAATTAGCCTTAGCAGAAAATACAAAGGTTTATTCTGCAGGTCTTAACAGTCTTTTAAGTCTTGACAAAGCAACTATTAAATCAGAAATTGCTGCTGCAAAATCTTTACCAAAAACTTCCGAAGAGGAAAAAGAAACAAGAAAGCTTGCTATAGAAATCGCAAAAAAGAAAATGGCTTCTTATAAAGCAATAAGCAAACATTTTGCTGGTACCGGCAATATTGTTGCACCTGATTTTGAAACACTTGAAAACTGCTTTGATACAGAGGATAAATGTGACGACACACTTAAAGCTCTCTATCTTGATTTACAGCAGGCTAAAAAATCCAAAGACTCTGCTAAAGCTAATAGTTTAAAAGCAGAAATCAAAACAATGCAAGGTAAAAAGAAGATTGCAAAAAAAGCAACAAAAGAAGAAACAGACAGACACGCTTACTTCAATCGTGCTGCAAAGGTTTATTTAGATGCTGAAAAGCTCATTAAACAACAAGAAAATTACAGCCATCTCGAAGAAATTTTCAATATGTACGATGAAGCAAAACAAAGAGTAGAAGCTTAAAATTAAAAAACGACTCGGTTTAATCAGATGATTAAACCGAGTCATTATTTTTATTACAATTTTATTCTGCCTCAATTAAGTCAATATTATCATCAAGCAAATCCTGAACAGAAACACTTTTAAAATAATTATTAAGAAGATTATCTACACTTAACCACATGGTTTTTGTTTTACAAACATCTGACCTTGTGCAGAAATTCTCACCGCAGTTGATACAGGCAACAGGTGAAAGACTACCTTCTGTCAAATTAAATATTTCGAAAATTGAAATATCCTTTGCTTCGCGAGAAAGTCTGTAGCCACCTGACATACCGCGCTGACTTCTTAAAAGATTACCTTTTACAAGTGTTGCGACGATTGTTTCAAGGTATTTAAGAGAAACGTCCTGACGTTTTGAAACCTCTGAAAGAGCCACAAAACCGTCGCCCTGATTCTGAGCCAAATCTATAAAAATTCTTAATGCATATCTGCCTTTAGCTGATACCATCATATAAACTCAAACCTTTCAAACATTTTGAATGAAATTACATTTCACTAAATCCAGCTCCATCAAAGAAGAAATAGAGCAAATCGCTTATAATTTTAAATATCGTTGTAAGATAGTCGTTAAAATCAAGACCGCCAGTGTATTCCTTTGGTTCACCATAAAGAACTTCATCACGAACGTCATAGAAATATTCTTTTGCTGCCTCAAATTCATCTAAATCAACGTTAGTATTATCAAGAGCCGCTTCACCACGGGCAATTGCATTTTCAAGTTTTGCTCTGTCTGTAGAAGACAAGTGACTCAAATCCATATTTTTGGTTTCTTCAAGGTCATTCATAAAACCTTTTGATTTACGACCAACGTTAAATTGTGGAAATCTGTCAGGATAACTATAAACGTCTTTAAAGTTTTCATCTACAAGAAGTTCAGAAACAAGCTTCATAATAACGTCGTTAGAACCTGTACTCTCGTGATTCTGATTGTAGAAATAGAACGTTGTGCAAGGAAGAAGACCTGTGTTAGCATCAACTATATTTCTTGGGTCAGAGTGGTCGTGGTTTGGATTTGTGCAGTTATTTACTGAACGAACATAATCCTTTGGAAGTTCTTTAGCAACACCTACACTGTAAGCACCCATTGATGTAGAATCAAGATGAATAACGCCGTCAGCATTTACATCGTCCCAGGAATCAATAATTTCATAAAGTGGAACGTTATAGTCAACTATATCAAAAACTTCAACGCCTTTATTCTTTGCATCAAGAATATTTGCATCTGAATTCTTTTGTGCATTATAATACCAATCTGTCTGCTCACGGATAACCTTCATTGAGTCATCGGTTAAGTACATTTCTCTACATGCTTCGTAGTTACCTGAAGGAACAAGACCCCAGAGAAGAGTTGAGTAACGCATATAATCGTTAACTAAATCGTATGCTACGATATCAAGTATTGTGTTAAGGTCAGCATTCGGGAAGATACGAAGAACTATGTTTACAAGATAGCCTGTCATTTCATCTACACCCATAAGAGCAGGCAACATTTTGCTGTAAAGCTCACCATTATCATCAAGAAGACCATACTGATAAATTTCACCAACTAAAAGTGAACCATCAAGTGCTGGAATAACGTAAACAATCCTATTTATATCGTCTGAGATATTTCTGCCGTTATCTTTATAAAGTTGCATAACTGCGTTCATAACAGAACCGCCCTGGCTTATAGGTGCTAAGTTTACCTTGTCTGAACCAGAATCTTTTTTTACAAACTGAATGAAATCATAAAGTTCCTCAGCAGTATCTTTCATATTGCCTAAAGAAGCATATGAGAAAACGTAAAGATTTTCTTCACCAGCCATATCAATATATTTATTAAGAGGAAGCTGGTCTAATATGTAATCCTTATCGTATTTACTTAAATCCTTGAATGAATCATAATACTTTGTAGCACGAACATCATTTATAAACTTACCATTTTCGTCACTCTTTAATCTACCCATAAGAGCATCGCCCAAAATGCCAGAAAGTGCTTTTGCTGCCTTTTGGTCCTTATCCTTCTGAGAGATAAGCATTTTACTGATAGGAACAAGAGCATCTGTAAGAGCAACACCTACAATTTCCATTGTGTCGCCCATAAAGAACGGTGCTTCTAAATCTGTTGCCTTACCATCCTCATAATATTTTGTTTCGCTTTGAAAAAGACCTGGAACAACAATACTTGGAACAGCATTATTTACTTCAGCTGCACTTGCAGCAACAGCAACTGTTGTTGAAAGCATTACTATTGCCATAATCAATGCTAATACTTTTTTAGTTTTTTTCATTTGACTATCTCCTTTGTTTGAGGCAGCGATGATTATCGTCACCTTAAGATATACCTATACAAAGTTATTCTATCACAAAAATTTGGAATTTGCAATTGTTTTTATGCAAAATCACCCTGATTTATTCAATCAGGGTGACTTTTTTATTTATTATATTCAAATTCTGTTGTATAAGTACCACTCACAAACTCATACTCTTCATCATCAAGGTAGAGTGTAGCATAACTACCATCTGGAATTGTGAAAGAGAATTCGCAAAGATTGCTGTCACCTTTGAATTCCCAAGAAGAAATTATTTCACCATTAGGTGTTAAAATTCTTGCTTTTGCGTAACCTAATTCTTTATTTGGGATTGGTTCAAATATAATATGTTTGTAACCTGGTTCATTTTCGTCTGGACGAATACCTGCAACTGTACTGAATAACCAGTCACCAACCGCACCGAATGCATAGTGATTGAAAGAGTTCATTTCAGGTGTAGCAAAACTTCTGTCTTCTTTCATACCGTCCCAACGTTCCCACATTGTTGTAGCACCCATTTTTACTGAGTAGAGCCATGATGGGAATGTATCTTTAAGTAAAAGTTTATATGCTAAATCTACTCTGCCGATATCCTGTAAAACGTGAAGAAGATAAGGTGTACCAACAAAGCCCGTTTTTAAGTGTCCACATTCTTCAATATCTTTAACTAATTTTTTTGCTTCTCTTTCTCTGTCATTAGTAAGATTAAAGTAAAGAGCTAAAACATTTGCAGTCTGTGTTTCATGTTCTACCTTACCTGTGTTAAGGTAGTTCTTTCTGTATTGCTCAACAATTACAGGGTACATCTCTTCATAATAAGATACATCATTACCTATAACCTTACCCATTTTAATTAAAAGACTTGTTGTGTAAGCGTACATAGCAGTTGCAATTAAATCGTCGTCTGTAAAACCACCTGTTGCTTCATCGCCCGCGTCAAGTGAAAGCCAGTCACCAAAGTGACCGCCTTTGTCCCAGAGACCTTTTTCTGAGCCTTGTGTTTCAATGAATTTAAGCCAACTTGTCATTGAATCCCATTGTTCTTCAATAATTTTTGTATCATTGTAAGCTAAATACATCTGGTAAGGAACAATAATAGCGGCATCACCCCACGCAGCAGAACCGTCGCCCTCCCACACCGCAGGAATAACGTGACTTACAGAACCGTTTTCTACTTGGTCCGCCGCCAAATCGTGAAGCCATTTTCTGAAGAATTTTTGTGTATCGTAGTTAATAGATGCAGTTCTTGCAAAAACCTGTGCATCACCGGTCCAGCCTAATCTTTCATCACGCTGTGGGCAGTCTGTAGGAACATCAAGGAAGTTACCTCTTTGACCCCATACAATATTTTCATATAATTGCTGAACATCTTCGTGACCGCAAGCAAAGAAGCCTGTACGTTTCATATCTGAGAATACTACAATCGCAGTAAAATTCTCCAATTTTATTTCATCGTCATTAAAGCCGATGAGTTTAATGTATCTGAAGCCCTGGAATGAGAAATGTGGTTTGTAAACCTGCTCTACACCATTTGATGTTACTTCAATTTCACACTTTGCACTTCTCAAATTTTCTGTGTAGAAGTTACCATCCTTATCTAAAACTTCTGCGTGCTGTAACATAAAGGTAGCGCCTTTTCTTGCAGGAACAACCCACTCTACGTAACCAGTAATTTCTTGTTTAAAGTCAATTACCTTTTCGCCCTTTGGTGTAGTGATGAGCTCAACTGCATCGAGTCGTGCCATTTCACGAGTTTCTTCACCCTCAGTTTCAATGAGAATTTTTTTATCAACAGGAACTTCTTTTACTGTGAATTTATCTTCACATTCTACTGTGAAATCAACCTTTTCACCGTTATAAATATCTGAATAGAGAATGTTACTCTTCATACATTCCCAGGTTTTATCTGTTGTAATTACTTCAACTGTGTCATCCTCATATTCAACTGTTAATGCAGCAATTACTGCAATTTCAGTTGCCTTTAAGAATGGTAATTCTTCATTTTTTCTGTTATGAAAACGTCTGCCCACACCTACTGCAATATCAATTGTATTACATTCTTCAATATATTTTGTAACATTGTAGGTCTGGTATTGTAAACGGGTTTCGTAACTTGTCCAACCTGGTGCAAAAATGAATTTACCAACTCTGTTATTATTGATATGTACTTCATAAAATCCTAAAGCACTAATGGAAAGTGTAGCCTTTCTCACTTTCTTATCTGCCCAGTAAATTTTTCTGAATACAGGGCAAACTGTACCTAAATCTTCATTTTGTCTTATAAATTGAGCGTTAAAAATATTATCCATAAAAAATACTCCTTTATTGACATTACATAATTTAATATATATAATTATCAAAGATACTTTTATCTTATTACATTTCAAGAAAAAAGACAATAGCAATTGAGGTAATTTATGAAAAATCTTTCAGATATAAATGTTATTCGTTCTGTAATGGCAAAACACGGCGTAACATTCAATAAAGGCTTAGGGCAGAACTTTCTTGTTGACCCAGAAGTTTGTCCTTCAATGGCTGAATATGCAGATTTGGACGAAAACACCTGTGTAATTGAAGTTGGCCCTGGTGTTGGCGTTCTTACAGCAGAGCTTGCAAAAGTGGCTGGCAAGGTTTTAAGCTTTGAATTAGACGAAAGGCTTTTACCGGTTTTAGATGAAACCTTAAAAGAATTCCATAACGTTGAAATTATAAATCAGGATATTATGAAGGCTGATTTAAAAAGTATAATCGAAGAAAAATGCAAGGGTATGAAAATTGCCGTTTGTGCTAATCTCCCCTATTACATTACTTCACCTATTATAATGATGTTTTTAGAAAGTAAATTACCTATTGAGTCTATTACTGTTATGGTACAAAAGGAAGCTGCAGATAGACTTTGCGCAGAGGTAGGTTCTCGTGACGGTGGTGCAGTTACTGTTGCGGTAAATTATTATGCAGAAAGTGAAATTCTCTTTTTCGTTCCTAAAGACTCGTTTTTACCACCACCAAAGGTTGACAGTAGCGTAATTAAATTAACTTTAAGAGATAAACCACCCGTTGAGGTTAAAAATGAAGAATTTTTCTTTAAAGTAGTAAAAGCGGCATTTTCTCAAAGAAGGAAAACTGCCGAAAACTCCATTAGTGCAGGGCTTTCTATTCCTAAAGCAGACGTAAAAGAAGCTTTAGAAAAAGCGGGACTCTCTGCTACTGTAAGAGCAGAAAAAATGACAATGGAAGATTTTGCCGTTCTTTCAGAAATACTTGAAAAGTAGGTTTTATTTATGAAAATACTTTCATTTGGTGAAATTATCTGGGATGTTTACGAGACAGAAAAATTCATTGGTGGTGCACCTTTAAATCTTGCGGCGCATTGTAGTAAGCAAGGTGCTGAAAGCTTTATGCTTTCTTCTGTCGGCAACGATGATTTAGGTAAATGTGCTTTAGAAGAAGTTAAAAGCTTTAACGTTAAAACAGATTTTGTTTTGGTAAACCAAGAAAAAGAAACGGGTAAATGTATTGTTACACTCAATAAAAGTGGTGTGCCATCATACAACGTTTTAACTGACGTTGCTTATGACTACATAAAAACACCAGACAATATTAAAAATTTTGAATTTGACGTTTTCTGTTTTGGAACTCTTGCTTTAAGAAGTAGAGAAAATCTTGAAACTGTAAAATCAATTCTAAAAAATGGCAATATAAAAAAGATTTATTGCGATATAAATATAAGACCGCCGTTCTTTTCTGATGAAACAATTTTATTTGCACTAAGCAATGCAAATATTTTAAAAATAAGTGATGAAGAAATGCATTTTGTAACAAAAGCGTGTGGTTTAAATGAATTAGAACATATCGCTGAAAAGTACGGTAATTTAGAATTCATTTTACTAACACAAGGCGAAAAAGGTGCAACTGTGTATGACTGCAAAAATAAAAAGGCGTACACCGAAAGCGCCCCAAAGGTAGAAGTCAAATCTACTGTTGGCGCTGGTGACAGCTTTGGTGCTACTTTTATTTGTGAGCATTTCAAAACAAATGATATCGAGAAAAGTCTAAAAAAAGCCACTGAAATAAGTGCTTTTGTTGTTTCTAAAAAGGAAGCTATTCCAGAATATTAAAAGGAGTAAAAAATATGAAATTTGGTATTTATTATGCTTATTGGGAAAAGGAATGGGGTGGAAACTTCGTTCCATATATTGAAAAAACAAAGAAATTAGGTTTTGACGTTTTAGAGGTTGCTTGTGGAGCATTTCATTTAGAAAATGACGATTATTTTAAAGAACTCAAAAACGTTGCAGATGCTAACGGAATGTTGCTTTCTGGTGGTTATGGTCCAAGACCTGAACACAATCTTGCTTCACCAGATAATTCAGTTGTAGAAAACGCTTTAAAATTTTATAGCGATATTTTCAGAAAAATGGAAATCGCAGGAATTGACCGCATTGGCGGTGCGCTTTATTCTTACTGGCCAGTTGATTTTAAAGGTGGATTTGACAAAGCGGCAGACACCGAAAGAAGCATTAAAAATATGAGAAGACTTGCAGATATTGCCTCAAACCACGGCATTACACTTTGTATGGAGTCTTTAAACAGATTTGAAGGCTATATGATTAACGAAGCTTATGAAGACGTTGACTACGTTAAGGCGGTTGACAAGCCAAACGTTAAATCTATGCTCGACACATTCCACATGAATATTGAAGAAGATTCTTTGGTTGATGCAATACGCCTTACAAAAGGCACTCTTGGTGCATTCCACGTGGGCGAACCTAACAGACGTTGCCCTAATAAAAACAGCCGAATTGATTGGTATGAAATAGGCAGAACCTTAAAAGAAATCGGTTATGACGAATATGTTGTTATGGAGCCATTTGTACTTATGGGTGGTCAAGTGGGTAAAGATATTTCTATCTGGCGTGATATGTCAAAAGGCAAATCAATGGAAGAAATTGACCTTGATGCAAAAAATTCAGTTGAATTTTTAAGAGAAGCGTTTAAATAAACAAATCGGGTTGGTTGAAATTTTAAAAAATTCAACCAACCCGTTAATTTATTCTTCTAACTGAAATCCTAATATTTCATCTGCTTCGGTGCCGTCAATTACCTCGACACCCTTGAGCTTTTTCTGAATAATATCGTTACGCTTTTGTGCTTCATCAAGCGTTTTACCAGCTTCGTCAATCTTTTTCTTTGCTTTTTCAAGCACGGTACCAAACGTGTTATACTGTGATTTTGCAACCGATAAAAGAGTTCTTACTTCGTCAGCTTTTTCATTAATTGCAATAGCCTTAAAGCCCATAGCAAATGAATTGAGAAGTGCGGTTATTGTTGTAGGTCCTGCAATCATAATATTCTCTTGTTGCATTTTTTCAACAATACCGTTTTTGGAAGAAACTATTTCGGCGTAAAGACCTTCTGTTGCAAGGTAAAGAATTGCAAATGGTGTAGTTTTTGGTGGCTCTATGTATTTTTTAACGTCCTTTGCTTCAGCTAAAACTCTGTCTTCAAGTGCTTTTCGTGCTACTCTTATAAGCTCAGCATCACAAGAGTCGGTAGCATCACAAAGTCTCACGTAGTCTTCCATAGGAAATTTTGAGTCTATTGGCAAATAAATAATTTCGTCTTTGCTTTCACCACTTGGAATTTTAACTGCAAATTCTACACGTTCACCATTAGTTTTTGGTGAGTAGTTTTTTACGTACATTCCTGGAATAGTCTGGTCTAACAAAGACTCTAACTGAACCTCAGCCCAGGTACCACGTGCTTTAACGTTTGTAAGCACTCGGTTTAAAGACGTAACGTTATTTGTAACACCTTGTGAAAGCTCTTTCATTTCACCTAAAGATTTATAAACGTTTTCAAGCTGTTCAGAAACGGTTTTAAAAGAAGAATTAAGTCTTGTAGTAAGAGTAGAAGTCAATTTTTCGTCAACTGTAACTCTCATTTCTTCGAGCTTCTTTTCGTTACTCTCCTGAAGCTTTGCAACAGACTCAACTATAAAACGTGTTTGTCTGTCATTCTGCTCAATATTATTCTGCCTTATAACGTTAAGATTCTCTGTAATTTTTTCAGTCATATCAATACGACTTTTATAGTTTTCTTCTCTTAAAGCGTTAAGTCTTGTATCAACCTTTTCAAGTCCGTTTATTACATCTTCACGTGACATTCGACTTGCTTTTGACATTTCTTCACGATTATAGCGAAGCTCGTCAAAAATTGCACTATCGTTTCTGTTTTTCTTTAAAGAAATGAGTAATGCAACACATACACCGAGAAAAACAATAATTATACCAAAAAGAACAAATAAAATCAAAATTGTACTATCCATAGTTAAAATCCTTTTAATTTATATTTTACTTCCCTATAATAACACATTATGTGACCTATTTTAAGTACTTTTTAATAATTTTTACTTAATTTTTTCTTGAATATACGCTTCAACTTCGCTTATATCTATATTAAGGGCTACTGCAAATTCTGAATACAACTGATTTTCTGCTTGCCTCTGATACACTTCATCAACCTGACAGAGCTTCCTTTTTTGCTCCGTGGCAATCTCTCTTTTTTTATAAATTATCATAAGAAGCTCTACTAAATCTTTACAATTATGATTTGAAATAATTGATTTATAATATTCTGTAAGGTCATTAGAGTTATCAAAGTTCTTTGCTTCAACCTTTATTTCTGGAATTAAGGCAATTATTTTTTCTGCTTCTTCTTTAGAAATAACAGGTCTTGTAAAAACCTTATCTGAATCCAATGGATAATATACAACACCCGATGAAAATGCTGGCTTCAGAACATAATATTCTTTGTTTTTCTCCGCATAACTGATACCCTTTAAGGTAGTAATATCTTCTACTTTGTAAACACCAGCATTACCATAAACAATATAATCACCTTTTTTATACATAACAAAACCATCCTGATAAAAAATAGAACGAGCAGGCAACCGGACTTACGTCGCTTATTGCACTACTCGTTGTTTTTTTATTATATCATATTTTTTTAATTAATGTAAGTAATTTTTTCTTCCTTTCTTTTAAAACATATTGACATTCAAACTCTAATATGTTAGAGTACAAGTGAACTCTAATACATTAGAGAAAAGGAGCAATCAGTATGGAAACACCAAAAGTATTTGAAAGTGAATATCGTTTTTGCTTGATTTTGTGGCAACACGAACCAATAAAAAGCAGTGAACTTGTTAATCTTTGTAAAGAGCAATTGGGTTGGAAGCCGACCACTACATACACCGTTATCAAACGTCTGTCTGAAAGAGGTGTTCTAAAAAATGAAAACACAATTGTTTCTTCTTTAGTTTCAAAAGATGAAGTTCAGGCATCAGAAATTAACGAAATGGTTGAAAAGACATTTGAAGGTTCTCTGCCTGCATTTATTGCGGCATTTACAAAACACCAAAAAATTTCAGATAAAGAAATCGACGAAGTACAGAAAATGATTGATAAATACAGAAAGGGAGAATGAATATGACTGAACTCTTCATAACTGTAGTCAATATGAGTATATCTGCAGTGTGGGTTATTTTAGCCGTTCTCTTATTAAGATTACTACTTAAAAAAGCTCCTAAGTGGGTTAATGTTTTACTTTGGGGATTTGTCGCAGTAAGACTTATTTGTCCATTTTTATTTGAAAGCGCATTAAGCCTTATTCCAAGCTCTCAGACAATAAATCCAGAAATAGCTTTAAACCCTGCTGTTATAGATTCGGGCGTACCAATTATAGATAGCGTTTTTAACCCTGTTATAAATAGCGCTACCATAACCCCAGAGCCTGAAAAAGAGCTTAACGTTTTTAAATTTATTGTGCCATATTTAGCAGGCACCTGGCTTGTTGGTATTGTTTTACTTTTAATTTACACTATTGTAAGTTACGTAAAATTAAAAAAGAAAATCAGAACAGCCGTTTTACTCCGTGATAATATTTATCAGAGCGAAGCAGTAGTATCCCCATTTGTGCTTGGGATTATAAAACCTAAAATTTATATACCTTTCAATATGAAACCAGAAGATATAGAACACGTTATTTCTCACGAAACAGCACATATCAAGAGAAAAGACCATTTATGGAAACCACTTGGGTTCTTAATTCTCACTTTTCATTGGTTCAATCCTTTAGTCTGGATTGGTTATGTTCTTCTTTGTCGTGATATTGAACTTGCTTGTGATGAAAAAGTTGTAAAGGAATTAAATGCAGAACAACGAGCAGACTATTCAGAAGCTCTTCTTAGTTGTAGCGTAAACAGAAGATTAATTTCTGCTTGTCCTGTTGCGTTTGGTGAAGCAAATGTGAAAAACAGAGTAAAATCTGTTTTGAATTATAAAAAACCTGCATTCTGGGTTATTCTTGTTGCTGTAATATTAAGTGTTGTAGTTGCAGTTTGTTTTCTTACAAATCCGTTAACTCATAAAAATGTAATAGAACGCAATGATGCTGTTTTTACTGATTTTGATGGTGTCTATATTACTTTGAATTCAATTGAAAAAACCGAAGATTATTTAACATTCAATGTAGAATGGCATAACGAGACTGAAGTTGAAATCACCTATGGCGAAATGTTTTATATTGAATATAAAGATGGAAATAAATGGGTAGATACAGCAACGCAGGAAGTAGTTTTTCATTTAATAGGATATCTTTTAAAGCCTGATGAAGTTAAACAAGAGGTATATAAGGCAGAGTATAACGATATATCTGAAACAGGAACCTATAGATTGGTTGTACCGTTTTCTGTTAATGGTAGCACCGAAGAATATAAAACCTGGGTTGAATTCGAATTAAATGAAATATCCACTACTCAAGAAAGAGAAAACATTGAAAAAGCTGTAGCCAAAGCGATACTTGATGATAATAAAATTAAGTATTATGATTTTGGCACAGAATGTGCAGCAGAGGGTCATATTATTTATGGAACGGAATTTATTGACAATAAATGCAAGGTATATGTTTTAACAGATTATAGTCACTTTGGTTTTGAAAATGGATATTTTGTAGAAAAGAGTGGCGGTAGAGTTCCTGCAGTAATGACATTTGAAAAAACAACAGATGGCTATAAATTGCTAAACATCGATTATGTAGAAGATGGCTCGAGATATCAACCTTCAATAGAGGAGATGTTCCCTAAAAAATATCAGTATCGTGTAATGTTTCCTACTGAAAAGGATTATGAAAACCTCTGGAATCAGAATAAAGCTTATGCAAAAGCGTATCTTGATAAAATAGGAAGAAGTGAAGAAATCCGTCGATATTCTGAGGTTGAGCATATTCTTCTTACAGATGTTGGTATTTCTGTCGAAGTATCAAACAAGATACTTGAAAATAAGAATATTCCAAATTACAACTATGATTTAGGATATTTTGAGTCAGTTGAAGATGGAGTAAGATATATTTACAGCAAATCTTATGATAAAGAGAAAAACAAAATTATTTGTTTAAAAGAAGTTTATGACACAAAAGCGGTTATAGAAAGAATAGAAATTGATAGCTTAACAGGCGATGTTATCTTTGTATCTAGTTCCCCAAAACAGGCTGAATAATCATAAAAAGCAACCCATAATGCAAAAAGGTGGATTGAATTAGTGTTCAATCCACCTTTTGTATTATTAAAATTTAAAATCGCCACTCAAACATAGATTGACATTATCTGAATAATTCCGAATGACTTCCTACCCTATAAAGCATTAAAACAAGTACATCATCAGCAACTTCATATACGAGCAACCAATCAGATTCAACGTGGCATTCACGACAACCTTTATAATTTCCTGTTAAATCATGGTCTCGATATTTTTCTTCAAGAACTTCACCATTAGCAAGTTTTTCAATAACTTCGAAAAGTTTTTCTGTATCTTTTCCCTGCTTTTTAGCAAGCTTTAAATCTTTCTTGAATTGGGTTGTAAATTTTACCTCGTATTTCATGATTCAAGTGCCGCCCTTAAATCTGCCATATTGTTATATCCTACTGAGGTTTTATCATTTATAATCGCTTTTCCCTCCTGAATAGCCGCAAGAGTTACTTCGTTAGGAGTATTTATTTTTACTTCAAAAGGAATACCGTTTTCTCTGATTGCCTGTCTTAAAAAAATATTGACAGCAGATGTCATATTGATTCCCAATGCCTCAAAAAGTTTTTCTGCTTGCATTTTAATATCTTTGTCAATTCTTATATTTAAATTAGTTGATTCCATAAAAACACCTCCGTCTTATTCTATGCATATTATAACACTTTATGCACACACTGTCAACACACTGTAATGAAAAAAGAGCAGAATAAATCTGCTCTCTGAATATTGATTTTGCATTAAAATTATTATTCTTTCATCACAAAGTCATAAAAAGAAATAATACTATCTACATCTCCGTTAACTAATCTCTTATAAGCTTTGTCATTAGGTGTAACATAATTTCCGTCACCTTTAATTAGAAGAGGGATATCCGAAGCACTGTCTTTTCCCCAGACATAACCCTTTTCAGAAAGACCGTTTTTCAACATCACTTCTCCCAAATATGAGCCAAATATCACTGCCATACTCCATATCTGATTTTCTGTTGGTTGACTTTCAGCCATATCCTTTGAATAATAATCTAAAATCTCTTCTAAATCATCTATACTGTTTTTTGAATAATCAAATTCTTTATCAAAACTTTTAGCATAAGTTATAGCTGTTTCACAATTCTTTTTTGAGAGAATCTCAACTTCATTAATCTTATTATCTATCTCTCGTTTTGAATTCTTTAATTTATCAAATATTCCCATTATTAACTCTCCGTATTAAATATGTAACAGATTGATGTGCAAATTTGATGATAGTTGGCATTTTACGAACCCCTGAAACATGGATTGATGTGGGAATTTGGTGTTATATGACCTTTTGCGAACCCCGAAGCATAACTCCATCAAGGTTGGATTGATGCGTTAGTTGTGATTTAGTTTGTGTTTTTTATGCCACGTAGAGTAGATTAAGGTGCAAATTTGATGATAGTTGGCATTTTACGATTCCCTGAAATATGGATTGATGTGGGAATTTGGTGTTATATGACCTTTTGCGAACCCCGAAGCGTGCAAGGGCACGTGAGTTAGGGTGAGCAAGAGGGCATAGAGCACAAATTCACCATCAAGCCTCTTCCCAATTCATTGAGCAACGAACTGCCTTATGCCATCCCTTAAGCATTTTTTCACGTTTTTCGGTATTTACATTTGGAATGAAAATTCTGTCAACTTCTCTATCAGTTTCAATCTCTTCAAGACTGTTCCAGAAGCCAACTGCAAGACCCGCCATATAGGCAGCACCTAAAGCAGTTGTTTCAACAAGCTTTGGTCTGTTAACCTTAGCACCAGCCATATCCGCCTGAATCTGAAGCATTACGTTACTTACAGAAGCACCGCCATCAACACGGATTTCTGAAATAATCATTTCGCTATCCTTTGCCATAGCTTCAATTAAATCGGTAACCTGATACGTGATACTTTCAAGAACTGCTCGTGCAAAATGTGCACGATTAGTGCCACGTGTTAAACCAACAATACAACCACGTGCATACATATCCCAATAAGGTGCACCAAGTCCTGTAAAGGCTGGAACTAAATAAATTCCATTTGAATCTTCTACACTTTCTGCTAAAAAGTCACATTCAGATGGCTCAGAAATCATACGAAGCTCGTCACGAAGCCATTTGATAACTGAACCCGCATTAAATGCACTACCCTCTAAGTCATAGGTAACTTTACCATTTAATCCCCAGGCAATACCTTCAATAAGCTGATTTTTTGAGCGTACTCTTTTTTCACCTGTATTCATAAGAAGGAAGCAACCAGTACCATAAGTATTTTTAGCCTGACCCGCATTAAAACAAGCCTGACCAAAAAGTGCAGACTGCTGGTCACCTATTGCACCGCCGATTGGAATGCCTTTGAGCTCTGAGAGTCCTGGTAAGTTATCAGCAATTTCGCCATAAATGGCACTTGACTCTTTTACTTCTGGGAGCATACTCATAGGAATGCCTAATTTGTTGCAAAGCGTTTCATCCCACTCTAATTTTTCAATATCAAAAAGCATTGTACGTGAAGCGTTACTGTAATCAGTAACGTGCACTTGTTTATTTGTAAGGTTCCAGATAAGCCAGGTTTCAACTGTACCGAAGCAAAGTTTATTTTCATTAGCAAGAGTTCTTGCCTCTGGAACGTTATCTAAAATCCACTTGATTTTTGTTGCTGAAAAGTATGCATCAATTAAAAGACCTGTGTGCTCTTTTACGTAAGGCTCAAGACCCATTTCTTTAAGCTTTTCGCAAATAGGTGCAGTTCTTCTGCACTGCCACACAATAGCATTATAAACAGGTTTACCTGTATCTCTTTCCCAACAAATAGTTGTTTCACGCTGGTTAGTAATACCAATAGCCGCAATTTCTTCTGCCTTTATATTACCATTCTGCAAAGCAACCTGTAATGAGTGAAGCTGACTTTCCCAGATTTCATAAGGGTCGTGTTCAACCCAGCCACTTTTTGGATAAATCTGAGTAAATTCAAATTGTGCTTTTGAAACAATGTTACCTCTTTTATCAAAAACGATTGTTCTTGAAGAAGTAGTGCCCTGGTCAAGTGCTAAAATGTATTTTTTCATACTTTTCACCTGTTTCTCTTTTAATTATTTTTGAATAGGATGAGTAAAATCGATATAATCTACAGTATTTACTGTCTGATAATTAACCTCTTTAAGAGTAAATAGCTTCTTTGTTTGTGCACTGGCGATATAAACAGTTGTTTCATAACTGATTGAATATTTTAAAACTTCAGCTGTATTAACGTCAAACTCAGCTGTTAAAACTGCATTTTTATAGTGAACTACTTCAGTTCCATCTGCAACACCCGAAAGAATTGTGTTAAGTGTTGTTTCAGTTGCACCTAAAAGATTTTCTGAATTAAACACCTTACCGTAAGCTGAATCTAAAACCTCGCTCTTTTCAGCATCTGGTAATGCAATAGAAATTGTAATAACACCATTCTGACGGTTTGCATCATATTTCGCAGTTGCACCGTAAACGTCTGCAACGCTAAGTGCAGAAACATAATTCTGACCCTCAACGTTTATTTTATTTGTTGAACTTGTACCCTGAACTACGTAAAGGTCTTCTTCCTTCTGACTACCAACAGTTGAGAAAATGCCCTGTATTATTTCATCAGTGTTTTCAGTTACAACACCTAAAAACGATGCTTCTTTGAATTCAAACTTCTTCATTTCAACGTCACTTGTTTTGGTAAAGCCGAATTTTTCTTCTTTAATTCTATTTAAGTTTTTGTTGAAATATGAAACGAGCTCTTCCTTTGTTTCAAAAATACCGCCACCATTAAAGCCACTGAAAGCGCCTGTTGGCTGAAGATTTATAAGACCTGCGGCACTTCTTAAAATTTTTCTTGCATCAAAAAGAGTTATAAACCCATCTTCATTAACGTCACAAAGTCTTCTTGCTTCAGCTGAAAGATTATCTTCAATACCAGCTGCAACTCTTAAAACAATAAGTGCATCACTTGTGGTAACCTTACCGTCACCATTAGCGTCGCCCCACAAAGCACTTGCGGCATTTGTAGTAATAGCGATTGAGAAAACAGACACTAAAACTGAAAGAACTAACGCTAACGCTAAAATTTTCTTTTTCATTTTTACTCTCCTTTATTATTACTTAATTTCTTCTAAAATATTTTTTACTGAGTCAAATATATAAGTAGGCTCAACGTCTGAATTTTTTAAAATTTCTTCATCTGTTTCACCAGACATTACAAGAATTGACGTAACACCCGCATTCACACCAGTTTTTACGTCAGTGTAAAGTCTGTCACCAACCATTGCGATATTTTCGTAAGGAGTATTAGTTTCTTTTTGTAAAATATCTATCATAGTTCTGTCTGGTTTACCTAAAAATATAGGTCTTCTTTTTACAGCATTTTCGAACATATCTGCAAAGCTACCACAGTCTGGTAAATATCTGCCGTCTTCAATAGGGCAAACCATATCAATATTAGTTGCATAATATTCTGCCCCTGCATCTAAAAAGTCGCACACTTTTCTGATTTTTTTGTAATCTAATTCTGTGTCGTAACCTAAAAGAACTAAATCAGCATCTTCTTCAACTATATTAATATCATACTTAAGAAGCTCGTTTTTTAAAGATTCTGTTCCGCAAACATAAACCTTTTTGCCTTTTTTATTATCTCTTAAAAACATTCCCGCTGCCATACCTGAAGTGAAAACATTTTCTTTTTCACAAGGGAAGCCTAATTTTTTCATTTTCTCGACATAATCATTTGCATTCTTTGAAGAATTATTTGTCAAGAAAATAAAGTTTTTACCTTGCTCTAATAATGTTTCTAAAAATTCTTTTGCACCATCTATCGGGTCATAGCCCAAATTTACTGTGCCATCCATATCAAGTAAAAAAAGTGTAATATCTTTTAAATTGCTCATTTTAAACCCTACCGAATAATTCATTCATTTCTCTGTATTCTTGCTTGTTAATATTATTAACCTGCTCTTTTGTAACTCTGTAAAGCCAGTTACCATCCGCTCTACCGGGAACATTAAGGCGAGTGTCAGAGCCATAGCCTAATAAATCCTGTATAGGAAATATTGTGAGACCTGCATTACTTGCCATAATGGTTTTAATTATCGCTTTACAACCATCTTCATTCCAACGGTCATAATTACAAGAACAATATTGCATAACCTTTCTTTTCATATCTTCAGGAGTTTCCCAAAGATAGCCTAAAAGGGTGTTATTATCGTGTGTGCCTGAATAAGCAACACTGTTATTTATGTAGTTATATGGTCTGTGAGGCGTATCCCACATTGAAAGGAATCCAAACTGGAATACTCTCATTCCAGGGAAGCCACTGTCATTCACAAGCTTTATTACGTCTTCTGTAATATCACCTAAGTCTTCTGCAATAATTAACTTATCGCCTTTAACTTCGTTAAACACTTTAATAAGCTTCATACCAGGGCCTTTAACCCATTTGCCATTTTTAGCAGTTTTTTCTGTACCTTTAACTGCCCAGAAGCTCTCAAAGCCTCTGAAATGGTCAATTCTTACACCATCAAAAAGCTCTAACGCAAATGAAATACGCTCCTTCCACCAACTAAAGCCGTCTTTTTCCATTTCTGCCCAGTCATAAAGCGGATTACCCCACAACTGACCATCAGCAGAAAAATAATCTGGTGGAACGCCTGCTACGTCTGTAAGATGGTTTTCTTCATCCATCAAAAACATCTTTTTATTATAGTAAACATCGGCACTGTCAAATGAAACGTAAATCGGAATATCACCAATTATGCTTATACCGTTTTCATTGGCATATTTTTTAACCTTTGCCCATTGAGTGAAAAATTCATATTGAATAAAGCACCAGCCAAAATAAATTTCGCCACTATATTCTTTTATAGTCCACTCTGTCCATTCTTTTTCGTTGTTAGCAGTTTTGAGTGCCATAAACTTACAGAATTCTTTTATATGTGTATTTTCTTCTATAAATTTTTCGATTTTCGCTTTTAATTCTGCATTCACATTTTTTGAAGCCTTGATAAGAAGCAGAAGTCTCTCTGTTTTTAATCTGTCAAACTCGCAGTAATATGGTGTTCCCTGCTTTGCTTTTTCTATATCTTCAGAAGATAAAAGACCCTCATCAAAAAGGCTGTCTAAATTAACAAAATATGGATTACCGCCGAATGTAGAATATGATTTATAAGGCGAGTTGCATTCATCAGGAATAACAAAAGGCAATACCTGCCAATATGAAAAACCACTCTGTTTTAAAAAATCTACAAACTCGAAAGCTTCTTTACCGAAGCTACCACTTGAATATTCTCCCCAAAGAGAAGAAATGTGCATTAACACACCACTTTTTCTTTCCAAACTGGATGCACTCCAATACATAATTATACAAGATATATTATAGCATAACAATTACTTATTTGTAAAGAAATAATAAACTTTCACACGCCTAAAATACACCTGTAAATTTATGCGAATTGAACAAAGAAAAAGGGGCTGTAAAAAAACGCTAAGTTTTTTTACAGCCTCTTTTTAGGGGATAGGAAAAAAAGATGCAGAACGGACAAATCGAACAAAAACAAGGCCTCAGTCTTGTTTTTGCTTGCCCGAAGGCGTACATAGGTACGTCGAGTGGTGAGATTTGTTTGTAGCATAAAACGAAAAAATTTTGCAATTTTAGTTTTTTGATAATTTATAGGGGTTCTTACAGCTATCTGCACTGTAGGAACCCCTTGATCTATATAGTTTATGCGGTCTGCGCTTTTTTTACAGCCCCTTTTATTATTTATCTGTTACCAAAGCGCATATCGCTTATATAGAAAAGGTCAAGTGCATCAAGCACGCCATCGTCGTCAACGTCATTGGCATCAAAATACGCCTTTTCTGTTTCAGAATAGCTGGTGTTCTTAAGGCACATATCTATTGACTTGTTAAAGTCATCGTCATTAACAAGACCGTCGCCGTTAATATCACCTTCTACTACAACTGTTAAAACCTCATTTTTAACTGTTTTTTCAGCTTTTGAAATGAGTTCTACTGTCATACCAGTTGCAATAAAAGCCGTATTTTCAACTATATTGCCGTCTTTATCTCTTACAACGATATAGTCAAGGTCATTTTCTAACGCTGATAAAAGATTCTCTACAGTAGTGCCGTGCTTTAATCCTTTGAAGAAGTCGTTTTCTTCATTAATGAAAGCCCCGCTTTCTTCTGAAACTACGATTTTTATTTCCTCTTCAATATAATATAAAGTAATATCAGCAGTAATCAAATCATCTGAAGACATTTCTGTCTTATCAGCATAAAGCCAGCCTGTATATTTTTTAAATGCTGTATTTTCTGGTGCTTCAGGTAAAGCCTCGAGTTCACCAATAGTTTTGCTTTCATCTGACTTTAATCGATATAATTTAATTATTTCGCCCTTTTCAGTCTGGAACTTAACAATAATGTGACGATTATTTTTAACCTCTGTTACAGTTTCTGTAAGGCTCTCGGTAAACTTATCAACATTTTCTTGCTCTGTCTTTGGAATATTGTCAAAATCGTCACCAACTGTTTCTTTAGCATCAGTTACCTCACTGACAAAGTCATTCCAGATATCATCGTCATAACGACCATTTTCGTTACCCTCAGAAATTATTTTGTCAGCCTCTGTCATTATATCTTCATAATCATCTGTATCTGCTGCTTCAACCAAACCATCTTTTGCTGTCTTTAATGCTACACAGGCATCATCAATAATACTCTGATCATCCTCAGACAAATCATCATTAACATTTTTTGCATTTGTTAATGCTGATAAAAATGCCTGCATTGTATCACCTGTATATTTTGTGCCATTATTAAGGAGCGTTTCAGCTTCTTCAAGAACCTTTTCGAACTCTGAATAATCTGCCTTTACCTTGATTCCGTTTACTGCTGTACTAAGGTTTTCTGCGAGTTTAGTTATAGTCTCCTGCTCTTCTTCAGGTAAATCCTTATCTAATTTTTCTGCAGCATCATAAGCTTCAAGAACTGCATTTTTTGAACTGTTTGTATAAACAGTTTCAGTATCATTTATAATGGCCTCTGCAGACTCCATAGCCTTATTAAACGCTGTATAATCAGCCTTTTTCTTAAGCTTGTTTTGTGCATCAGTAATAGCTTCAATAGCTTTTTCAACCTGTATGGTACCAGAACCATTTTCGCCCTGAACAGGGTTTGTTGCAACTAAATCCTCAGCTTCCTTTATTTTGTCCTGAAGATTATTCCAGCTTGAATCTGTAAAGCCGTCATTAGTCAGCTCTTTAGCATCCTCTATTGCGTTTTTAATATCTGTCAAATCAACAAATTTTGCTTCTTCGAGCTTAGTGTGTGAATTAGAAAGATCTGTTGTAGCTTTTTCAAAATCATCATGGTTTGACGTAGTTTCATCTGCAACATTTTTTTCTAACTCAGAAGTAATTTCAGCATATTCTTCCTTGAATTTTTCAAATTCTTCGTCAAGATATACCTTATTGCCGTTCTCATCCTCATTATTATTCTTTATGATATCCTTTGAGGCTGAATCAAAATAATCATAATAAATTGCATAAAGGAGTTCTTCTGTTGCTGCATCAATTATCTGCTGATTTGCACCATCAACGCCCTTAACCATCTCTCTATCTACTGCCTTAGCGTTATTGAGTGATTCCATCATAGCAGCATAAATTTCTTCGCTATAATTCTCTTGTGAGGTGTATTCAGGGAATTTTGATTCAGCATATTCAATCAAGTAATCAAGCTTAGAATAATCACAAAAAGCGTTCTGCTCTAATATAACCATCAAATCGTTTAATTGCTTTGTTGCTTCATCTACTACATTTTGCTGTGTTTCACCTAAACGCCTGTCAAGATTTGCGTTTATATATTCAACAGTTGCCATATAAGATGAAAATGCTGTTGGTTCATATTTTGCATCATCATTATTTCTTGTTAACGCTTCTTCATAAGCTTTATTGAATTCTGTATAATCTGCAAGAAGCTCGAGAGACTCCTTTGTGCTTGCAAGCTGATTATAATATGAATCAACCTCTGTCTGTGTGTAATATTTACCACCATAAATAAGGTCCTCAGGAATTACAGCTAAAGCTGGAGTCACAGCATTTATAGAGCTTTCTGTATATTTTAATCTTTCTTCCTCATCGCCCTCTAATTCCTTTAACTCGTCATAAAGCTTTACTAAATCACGGGCATCTGTAACGAGAACACTTACAGGTAAATGGAGATGGAAGGTATCTGATGAGGTATCATCATCGTTAGTCTGCAAGCGCCAAATAAAGCTGAGATTTTCTTCTGCACTTGCTACATCTGCTCCATCGCCTTTAAAAAGAATATCTGCATCTGCCCAGTAACCATATCTGGAACCGAAGCCCTCAGCACCCGAGCCACCAATTTCTATTCTTTTTATGAGTCCATCACTTGTCATTGACCTTGATGACTCACCCGCCGAACCATCATAGATAGTATCTCTTGCAACATATTTCCATTGGTTAAACTCTTTATTACCATTTTCGTGGTCAGATAAACTACCAGCTAAAACTCTTGAGAGAAATGCAGTTGTGTTATTCACTGCACCATCTACTCTGTAGAAGCAGTCTGTTACACAAACACTTTCATCAAAAGTAAATGACTCTACATAAGGGAATGTTCTGCCAATTGTATTATGTCGGCTCGAGGCATAAATTTCCTGATGAACATTAAAAACTTCATCGTCATAAATCTGAATAAATTTATATGCAGTAGCATTAAGATGGAAGTTCATTTCTGTACCATCCTGCTTACCCATATCAGCATCAGGACCATCGACACAGGTATCGAAAACATCGTCTGTCTTTGAGCCTGAGGTATCAGCCTGATAAACACTCTTTGCAACGAGCTTACTTAACAAACCTTTTAATTGAGCTGTTGCTTCATCAACTACATCCTGCTGAGCTAATAAAAGTGATTTATTAAGAGCACTGTCTATCTTAGATAATTCACTTGATACCTCATCAAGTGACTCTTTGGTGTAGCCATTACCATAAATATAGTTGTCTCCGCTTTTTTCTGTAATTTTAGAAATCTTACTGCGAATCTGATAGTAATCAGTATAATCTGCCAAACCCTCTACCGTTTCTGTTATGTAGGCGTACATCGAATCGACTTCTGATTGTGTATAAAACTTGTTACCATTAAGCATATCGCTTGGTACAGCATTGACAAACTTTTTAAGCTTTAAGTATCTTGACTCATCTAAATTTTGAGAGTTTCCGTTTTCATAATCTTCTATCTGGGTTTTAAATTCATCAATTTTATTCCTGAGTTCACGAACATCAGTTATTACGATATCTGTAGCAAAACGCACCTGTCTTGTTGTTCTGCTACCCATAAGACCAACGTCTGCATAGGTCCAGTTAAAATCCCAGTAATAATTTGTTTTTATTTCACCAAAAGGCTCATCCTCAGGGTGAACTACAACAAAGCTAAGAGCACAATCCCACTGATAGTCAGGGCAGCCAGAAAGGTCAACCACAGTACCTCTTAAATCGTGTGCTCTGATATCACCATTAGAAACACCTACATCAGCCGCATTGTCATTATCAGCACTCCACGAATATGTGAAGTTCATTTTATTGAGAAGCTCCCCTGTACCGTTAGTTGTAATTTTTTCAGGATATTCTTCTACTTTTAAAGAGGCATCTGTATTTGTTCCACCTGTATAAAGAGTAAGACTATTAAAGCGTGCATACGCCTCACCCGCAGCCTTCTCTAAAGAAAGATGCTGATTAAATGTAAACTCCTGATTATCCTCAGTTTGCATAAACTTATAATCAGTATTTGTTACCTTAGCATCAATTTTACCGTAATCGGAATTGGTTCTTTCCCACTCAGAGCCATCTGTAAAATATGCTGCATTACCAGTTGTCATAAAAAATGGTATGCTACTGCACATAACAGCACTCGCAAGTATAGCACTTAAAATTTTATTTCACTTCTTCATTAAAAGTTACCTGCTCCTTTTTTTAATATATAAATTAATTTCCATTGTAATTATACCACTTTTGTTCATAGTGTCAATAAACTATAAATTTTTTTATGGAATGTTAACAATTATTTTCCTTTTAAGAAATTCGGTTTAGTAATAAATAAATCGGGCAGCAGACTAACCTTTTTAGTCTACTGCCCATGTAATTATTTTGCTTCATCTGAGTCTCTGTAATACTGTGTAAAAATTTTCGGGTGTGGGTTGTTTTTCCACAATTCTTCGGCAACTGGTGCCCAAGCCTTACTGAAATCAACACATTTATCACAAAGCTCATCAACGTCTTCGTTAATAAGATGGTCGGTGCTCTTAGCACCTGTTTCTTTTATAATTTTTCTTAAAATATCAGGATTTTCAAGCATAGGACAAGGCATTAAATGGTTATCGTTAAAAGGCTGACCTTTTCTGTATGCCTGGAAAAGTGGTCTTTGTAAAGATTCTAAAAGAGTTGTTTCTCTTATATTTGAATCTGAATAGTGAACGAAAACGCAAGGCTCAATATCGCCCTTTGAGTTTATGTGGAAATAGTTTCTGCCACCAGCAATACAACCGCCAACGTACTCACCATCATCCTGGAAGTCCATAACAAATATTGGCTTACCTGTTTTGCCGTTTCTTGTTCTTTTAAGCCACATATACATATATTTTCTCTGCATAGGTGTTGGTATTAAATCTTTCTGACCATCACTACCAACAGGCATATAGTTGAAGTAAAGCGCATATTTCACGCCCTTTTCAATCATATCATTTAAGAAGTCATCACTTGTAACACTTTCAACATTTTTACTTGTGTAACAAACAGAAATACCAAAAAGAATTTTATTGTGCTTTAAAAGCTCCATAGCTTTAATGGTTGTGTCATAAGCTCCGTCACCACGACGGAAATCATTGCTTTCTTTTGAGCCTTCAATACTTAAAGCGAGTGTAATGTTACCACACTTCTTAATATCGTCACAGAATTTCTGGTCAATTAAAGTAGCGTTTGTATAAATTAAAAATGTACATTCTTTATTTTCTGAAGCAAGTGTTACAATATCATTTTTTCTTATAAGTGGCTCTCCACCTGTAAGCATATAAAAATGAGTGCCCATTTCTTTACCCTGACTTACAATGCTTCTCATTTCATCAAGTGATAGTTGAAATGAGTGACCATACTCAGCAGACCAGCAACCCTTGCACTTTAAGTTACAAGCAGAAGTCGGGTCGAAGAGAATTATCCACGGGATATTGCATTTATATTTTTCACGATTAGCTCTTACAGTTTTTGTACCATAAAAACCAGCGTGAACACCTAAAGAAAGAAGAAGACTTTTAATTAAACTGTGGTCAACATCTTTTAAAATGCTCTTTGCTAAAATCGTGTGAGAATTATTATCATCTAAAACAGCATTTCGCATTTTGGCATAGTTTTCTTTGGGGTACATTTTAAAAGTTTTCTCAACAATACTGAGAATTTTAAGAAGATTTTTCTGAGGCTCTTTATCTATATACTTCAAAATGCTTGAAATAGTTTTATCAGCCGCAAAATGAACCAATTTATGTTCCACAATGCCCAACTCCTTTCTTTTATATTAAAAAACAAACACGCTGAATAGTTTATCACACTTTCTAAAATTTGTAAACAACTAATTTATTAAATTATTGTCTCATTTTACACTATTTATGCAATCTATTTTCTTGACTTTACTCCTTTAGTGATTTATAATAAAATAGATATAGTTTGCAACAATATTTTGTGCAAAAATAAAAACAAAGGAGTTCCTTTATGAAAAAAGAAAAAACATTAGCACCAGACTCTAAACTTTCTGGTAGAATCTGGTTCAACCTCTTCCTTTTTAACCTTATTGGTGGTATTGCATGGAACTTGGAGAATATGTATTTTAATACATTCCTCTACAACTCAGTTTATGCAGGAGCTTCACAAGAGGCACTCGCTGGCACAATGGCACCAACTACCGCTATAAGCCGAATGGTTGCACTTTCTGCTATAACTGCAGTGCTCACTACATTTATTATGGGTACATTCAGTGACAGATTAAGAAACAGAAAAGTGTTTATTTCAATAGGCTACATTGTATGGGGTGCTGTTACTGCACTTTTCGGATTTATTACAAGAGATAATATTGCCGCTATATTTGGTCTTACAGATGCTGTTCAGATTCTCACCTTCACAGTGTGGGCAGTTATCATAATGGATATGCTTATGACCTTTATGGGTTCAACCAGTAACGACTCTGCTTTTAATGCCTGGGTTACTGATGTTACTACTACAAGCACTCGTCCTAAGGTTGAAACAGCCTTTTTGTTTGTAGGCTTTTTAGCTATGGCTATCGTAATGGGCGTTGGTTCATTCGCTCAGGCTGGTACAGTTTCTTATAAAGTATTCTTTGGTGGACTCGGTCTTTTAGTTGTTGCAAGTGGTATTATTGGTCTTTTCTCTCTTAAAGAACCAGCTCACAAAGAACCAAAAGAAAAGAACACAAGCTACTGGTCTGACCTTCTTTATGGCTTCAGACCAAAGGTTATTAAAGAAAATTCTCAGCTTTATTTAATTCTTGCTTCTGTTTGTATTTTTAACTGTGCATTCCAGGTTTTCTTCCCATACCTTTTCGTTTACCTTCAATATGTTATTCTTGCAAGCGAAGCTAATTCAGCATTACTTTCAGCCTTCCCACCTTCACTTATTATAGTCGCAGTTCTTGCTGTTGCAGCTATTATTGCAGGTATTGTTGTATTAATGAAGCTCTCAGATAAAAACAAATTCTTAGGATTTATCCCTGGTGTAATTCTTCTTATTTTAGGTTTATTTATACTTTCAACAGGAACAAGTCTTTACACACTTTTAATAGGTATCGCTCCTACACTTATTGGTTACCTTGTTCTCACAATTCAATTAAACGCTGCTACACGTGACTTTACACCACCTGAAAAGACAGGTCTTTTCCAGGGTATAAGAATGATTTTCTTTGTTCTTATTCCTATGATTGTTGGCCCTGCTATCGGTGATATTGCTTGTAGAAACGCTGGTGCAACCTACACAAATGAATATGGTGTAGAAACAATCGTACCAGATGCTACAATGTTTATTTACAGTGCAGTTCTCGCTATTCTTGTATTTATTCCACTTTTATTACTCAAGAAAAAAGGCTTAACAAGAAAAGAGAACTGATTACATCCCCTAGGGTGAAACGAGTTATCCGAACCTGCCTAAAAGCGAGTATTTTTAAGTCTTTTCGGCGTTTCGGTCTTGATAGGCGTCAGCCTACCTTCACCCTCAACACCAAAAATCCAATAAAAATCTTTCGCTTTGTAGGTCGAAGATTTTTTATAGAACGGATTTTTGGTCAATCAAGGCAAAAACGGAGCGAATCCTTTACGGATTTGCGAGTATTTTAACGAAGAGTGAACGGAAATCCGTCTATAAAAAACACGGTTCGGATAAATCCTTTCACCCTAAAACTCAGAAAATCGAGGTGTGAATTATGAAATCTATTTTACTTTCTTCACTTACAAAAGTATTTAAAGATGTTGAACCGAACTTTGATGAATTCACCGAGTTCTCTGTTCTTCGTGGTGAAGTCTTCAATTTTCAGATAGCAATTTTCCCGCAGACAGATGAAGATTGTAACATCACTGTTGAGGTTGCTTCAAACCTTCGTGATGGCATTAAGATTTATAAAGTTATAGATATGCCAACAACTTATGCCGCACCAGATGACCACGATGACTTTCATTATGATACAAAAAGAAGCTCATACCCCGATTTATTGCAACCAATAAACGACGATAATACCGTTGAGTTAACAAAAGGTGAGTGGAATTGTCTCTGGTTTAAATACACACCTGAAATGGATTATATTGCTGGTTCAAACAGTATTACAGTTTTCCTCAAAAAAGGTATGTATGACGAAAACAACAAGCATATTTTCAGTTTAAAAACAATCCCGAGACAATTACCAATGCAGGATTTGATTTACACAAACTGGATGCATTATGACTGTCTTTACAAGCATTATAACGTTGAGCCTTTTACAGAAGAATTCTGGCAACTCTTTAAGAATTATCTTAAAAATGCCGTTGCTCACGGTGTGAATATGATTTACACCCCTGTTTTCACCCCACCGCTTGATACAGAGGTTGGTGGCGAAAGACCAACCTTCCAGTTAGTTGAGGTTGACAGAATTGACGTGGGCTATCGTTTCAGCTTCAGACACTTTGATAAATTTGTAAAAACCTGTATTGATTGCGGTATAAGATATTTTGAAATCTCGCACTTATTCACTCAATGGGGTGCAAAGCATGCTCCAAAAGTTATTGCAAACGTAAAAGGAGTCAAAAAGCAGATTTTCGGTTGGAATACACGAGCAAATGATAAAGATTACGTTCAGTTCCTCGCAGTGTTTGCAAAAGCATTCACAAAAGAGGTTGAGCGTTTAGGTATTCAGGAAGCTTGTTATCTTCACGTTTCTGATGAACCAAACGAAGAACAGCTTGAAGATTATAAAAAAGCTTCTTATATTGTAGACCAGCTTTTCCCACACTTCCACGTAATTGATGCACTTTCAAATATAGAATTTTACAGACAAGGTCTCGTAAAAACCCCTATTTGTGGCGAAGATGTTGCAGATATTTTCAAAGCAGAAGTAAAAGATTTCTGGACTTATTACTGTTGCACAGAAACAAACGACTTTTTACCTAACAGAATGTTTGCAATGCCTCCTGTAAGAAACAGAATTTTAGGGTTACTCCTTTATAAATATGAAGCTAAAGGCTTTTTACAATGGGGTCATAACTTCTGGTTTACCCAATACTCCAAAAAGCAGATTAACCCTTATGAGGTAACTGATGCTGGCGGAGCTTTCCCATCTGGTGACTCATTTGTAGTTTACCCAGGGCCAAACCACAAACCATGGAACTCCACAAGACACGAAGTATTTTACGAAGGTCTTTGCGACTACAGAGCAATGAAATATTTAGAGCGTCTCACTTCACGTGAACACGTTTTAAAAATATTACAAAAAAATCTTGACACAGAGCTTACATTTAAAAACTACCCACACGATATGGAGTGGCTTTTGAATAAACGAGCAGAAATAAATAAAGAAATCGAGATTGCAACAAGATGACTTTAACTGAAATTTTTAAAACAAATTGCAGAGCAACCACTACATTATTAAACGAAAAACCAAGTCTTTCTTTTAAAGACTTGGTTTCAGGTTTTGGTGGCAAAAATAAAAATGGCATCATTGCACGCTTTTCATTCGATAACTTTTTTATTGATTTATATTTTATAGAAAGCGGACCTTTAGCTTACGCTCCAAACACTATCTGGATTAACGTAGGCTTCGAGTCCGCTCCTTTTCTGCCTTTTGCAGTTTATGATATTTTAGCTGCGGCAGAGCCTGAAAACTTCAAATGCTACACATACCCTTATCTTTACACAGAAGAAATTATGATTCAGGCTTTCGGTGAAATTAACGACCTTTTAAAAAGGCTTATACCAAAGCTTCAGGAAATTTCTGAAACCGGTACTCTTAAAAATAATCTTATATTAAATCAGCAAGAGACTATTAATAAGTTTGTTAATGACGATATTTTTAAACGAGAAATCGAAATGCTTGATGCAAGCCTTAAAATTCGTGATATGCTTATAAGAAACTTTCAGGAATCAGTTATAAGCCACGTTATTTTAGGCGGCGTTTCAGACTTTTTTAATAATGAGCACGAAAAGGCAATTAAAAAGCTTTCAAAAGCAAAATATCTTACTTTTTATGAAAGCCGTCTTTTTGAAAAGCTTAAAAATGGTGACTTAGAGGGCTTTGATGCTTCACCCTTCCGTGATGCAAAATTCAAGGATTACACTAAGCTTGCAAAAAAACGTACGTATTCTTTAGGTACAAAAGGACTTTTTAAATTTATTATACCTACTATTTTAACTACGCCATTATTTTTTATCATATTTCTTTTTACATACATCTTTTTATGTTATCTTAAATTCAATGATACTCTGTTATTTATGAACAGTAGTCTGTATTCTATGGTTACTTTATTACTCGCAGCATTTTTAGCGGGTGAAGTCTTCTCATTCCATTTCTCTCATAAAATAAGAAACCCTTTTAAGAAAAAGAAAAAAGATGAAAAAGAGGGAATTTCTGAATTCAAGAGACGCTCAAAAATTTTAAAGTATATTACAATTCTTATAGAAACTGTTATTATCATTCTTCTGTTTTCTACAGTTAACAACACAATTGCTTTTACCGAAAACAAAGTACTATACCCAGAAGATTCTGCTATTGTATTAAAGCAAGAGGCTTTACGTTACGAATATTTAGACAGTGTTTATAAGGCAGAGGGATATTATCTTTATGGAATAAAATATTTTGAACTCGAGCATTACATTCTTATGACAAAAAGTGGCAATATGATTGATTTAGCAGTATATCCTGAATCATACACCAAAGAATTTGAAACAGAGATTTTACCGCTTATCATAGAAAATGGCGTGGAGGTAAAATATACAAAAAGTGAAAAGGACATTGTGAAATGAACAACATAGAATTTTTTAAAAACGCTGGCTACGGAATGATGATGCACTTCGGTCTTTATTCTATTTTAGGTGGCGAATACAAGGGCAAATTTGGTGACAATTACACCGAATGGATTGGCTCACATTTTGCTATTCCTATTAAAGAATATGAACAGCTTGCAAAGGTTTTTAACCCGATTTATTTTAATGCAGATGAAATAATTAAACTCGCCAAAGACTGTGGAATGAAATATTTTGTTGTTACTACAAAGCACCACGATGGCTTTGCACTCTTTCACTCTAAGGTAGATAAATACAATGTGGTTGATGCTACACCTTATAAAAGAGATATTATAGAAGACCTTGCAAATGCTTGCAGTAAGCACGGTATCAAGCTCGGCTTTTACTACTCACAAGACCTTGACTGGCACGAAAAACACGGTGGCGGTTACCTTTCTAACCACATGGGCTGTTCAGGTGTTACGTGGGATAACAGCTGGGATTTTCCAAACCCTGATGAAAAAGATTTTAACATCTGCTTTGAAAATAAAATTTTGCCACAAATAAAAGAAATTATGACAAACTACGGCGATATTTTTACAGCGTGGTTTGATGTACCAATGACATTAACCGAAAAGCAAAGCAGAATTATTTATGACACAGTAAAAGAATTACAACCCGATTGCCTTATAAACTCAAGACTCGGCAACGGACTTTATGACTACGTTTCCTTAGGCGATAACGAAATACCTAAAACCAAAGAAGAATGGGAAAAGCTTTCACAGGTAGATGAAAAGGATATAAACTACCAGAGCATTGATGGCTTCAAGCCAAGTAAACACGGACTTTATGAGTCTGCTTGTACACTTAACAAATCTTGGGGCTTTTCTTACCGAGACCACAACTGGATTTCCCCCGAAAAATTGGCACAGAATAGAAAGCACCTTAACTCACTCGGCATAAATTACCTTGTGAATGTGGGTCCTGACCATTTGGGGAGAATACCGGGGCCATCTATTGAAATCCTGAAGCAAGCTTCAGAATTTTAATTCGGAATGCGTAATTCGGAATTCGGAATTTAAGGAACGCTTCGCGTTTGATTATAAAAAAATGGTGATATTTATGAGTTATAATACTCGCATTCGCATTCTTCGGGAAGATTCTGATAAAACTCAAAGTGAAATAGCCTCACTTTTAAAGGTGGGTCAGCGTACATATTGTGATTACGAAAAAGGGAAAACACGTATACCCGTAGATAGTTTAATAATTTTAGCAAAATTTTATAATGTAAGTATGGATTACATTTGTGGTGTCAGCGATATTAAAAATAATTTTCCACAAAAATAAAAGGACAGTTCATTTTAAGAACCATCCTTAATATTTACTATTTTGAATCGAATAAAAAAATTGCATTGGATATAACTGAAAGAACCGGTATTCCACAGAATATCAAAAAGCCACCCGCAATGGGTAAGATTTCAGAAAATATACCTATTAACATTAGTATATTTACAATCAGAGCAGTTACTACAATTATTTTAAGTTTTTTGCTGCTACGTTTATCAAGCAAACAACAAACAACCAAAAGAACTGCCATTATACTTGAAGAAATCATACTTGTAAAAGTTAAAACGAGAAAATAATCTTTATGAACATCAGACCCAGTAAGCGTTGGTGTTATAACCGTTGCAATACATAACACACAAATAATGCAATTTACTATCGATAAAAGTTTTATTATTTTAAATATTTTATTTTTCGTCTTCATAGAAGCACCCCTTTCAATTAAAACTTAGCATAGGGTGAAAACGTAGTCAAGACACATTTTGTTGCAACAGGGGAAACAACGCATTTTTATTAAAAACAACTTAAATTTATTATAGGCGGCATAAGAGGTTTAAGTTATTTATATAATCCTAATGTTGTTATAACAGAAAGAAGGAATTTTTAATGCTACAATTAAAAAACATTGTAAAAACCTATGAAATGGGCGACACTACACAGACCGCCTTAAAGGGTGTTAGTGTAAGTTTTCGTGAAAACGAATTCGTTTCAATCTTAGGTCAGAGTGGTTCTGGTAAAACTACTCTTTTAAACATTATTGGTGGGCTTGACCGCTACACTGATGGCGATTTAATTATCAACGGCATTTCTACTAAGCAATATACCGATGCTGACTGGGATGCTTACAGAAACCATTCAATAGGCTTCATTTTTCAGAGCTACAATTTAATTCCGCATCAGACCGTACTTTCTAACGTTGAAATGGCTCTTACTCTTTCAGGCGTTTCTAAAAAGGAACGAAAAGAAAGAGCTATTGCAGTTTTAGAAAAGGTTGGTCTTTCAGACCACATTCACAAAAGACCTAACCAGATGTCTGGTGGTCAGATGCAAAGAGTTGCTATAGCAAGGGCTTTAATTAACAACCCCGATATTCTTTTAGCAGATGAACCAACTGGTGCGCTCGACAGTGAAACAAGCTTGCAGATTATGGACTTGTTAAAAGAAATTGCGAAAGACAAACTTGTTGTTATGGTTACCCATAACCCTGAGCTTGCAGAAAAATATTCAACAAGAATTGTTAATCTTTTAGATGGTCAGATTATAAGCGACACAGACCCATTTGAACCAACCGAAAGCTCTGCTATAAACAATACAGAAAAATCAAAAAAGGTTTCTATGTCCTTTTTAACTGCCCTTTCATTAAGCTTTAATAACCTGAGGACTAAAAAAGCCCGTACAATTTTAACTGCATTTGCTGGTTCTATTGGCATTATAGGTATTGCTCTTATTCTTTCTCTTTCTACAGGTATGAGCACTTATATTGATGAAATCCAGAAGAATACAATGGAATCTTACCCTATTACTATAGGTGCAGAATCTTTTGATATGTTTTCCTTAGGTGGCAACAATATGGGCGATGCTATGAAGGATATGGAGGAACGTGAAAAACGTAAAAATCGAACTGCAGTTTATGCCGATTATTCTTCAATTAAAAGAAGTGATGCATTCACTTCAAGCTTTAAAACAAATAATTTAACTGATTTTAAAAAATACCTTGATAACCCTGAAAGTGAAATCAACAAATATTTAGGCGAAAATGGTGTTGTTTACACTTACGATGTTAAATTCTCAGCATTTTCTTATAACAAAGATAAAGAACTTATTGACTCAGACGTAGAAATAGAAGACGAAGGCAAATCTCCTAATATTTTTTCAGGCTTCAGCGTTTTCTTTTCAGGAAGTGACGAAACAACTGCTACAAACTTTTCACAAATGCTTAAAGGTGCCGGTGACGAAGCAATAAGCTCTATTGTAACTGATAACTACAACGTTATTTATGGCACATGGCCTGAAAAATATAACGAAATCGTTTTAGTTCTCAACAGAGAAAACAGTATTTCTGCAAAGAAGCTTTATCAGTTAGGTCTTATTACAGAAGAGCAATATAATACTGCTGCCGAGGATATTAAAAACGGCAAAGAAGCAAAAGATATTATCTTAAAATATGATGAAATTTGTAAGCACGAATTCTTTATGGTACCAACCTGTGATATGTATTTAAAAAATGAAAATGATACCTTCACAAAAATCGAGGACTATTCAGAATACGAAGAAGAGCTTACTAAAAACAAGGTTAAGCTTAAAATAGTTGGTATTATACGCCCTAAAGAAGGTGCTGAAAACACAACTATTTCTTCAACACTTGCTTACACATCTTTACTTACAGATTACATAATTAAATACACTAACAACAGCGAAGTTGTTTCTGCACAAAAGAAAACACCATCAATTAATGTTTTAAGTGGTACTAAATTCCAGGTAACCTCTGACGAAGAGAAAATAGAAGAAACAAAAAATTACATAAAATCCCTTGATGAGCAAGGCAAGGCAAATCTTTACAGAATGATGATTCTTTCAGGTCAATCTGACAAAGAGGCTGGCGTGCCATCCTTCTCAATGCCGTCTATTCCGAATGTTCCTTCAGCACCACAAGGCATGGTAACACCTGAAACAACCCTCCCTGTTGCTCCTGAAACTACTTTACCAGCTCCTCAAATACCAGAAACAACTGTACCTTCTTCTGAAAGTGATACAACTACAGAAGTAGTTACCACACCAGAACAGGGAATTATAGCACAGCAACAAGAAGCATTAAATAAGGCTCAGGCTACTATTGGTATGCAACAAGGAGCTTTAACAAACGCACAACAGGTTATTGCTGGTCAGCAAAGCGCTTTAGTTCAATCTCAGTCACAGCTTGTTATGCTTACTGGTATTTTAAAACAAATTCAGTATGCTATGAACGAAATGGCATCTATGACAGAAGAGTCAAAGTTAGCCGATAAAATGGATGAATGGGTAGAAAATTCTGAAGACAGCGAAATGCTTCTCACAATTTACGACCAGTATATAGGTGAAAAGACCTATGACGATAATATGACTGAATTTGGTTCAATCAGCTACGATGCACCATCATCTATAAGCATTTATACCGACAGCTATGAAGATAAAGACAGCGTTGCTCTTTGCATAGAAAATTATAACACAAAACAAGATGAGGACTCAAAAATCACTTATACCGATTACATTGCATTAATTACTTCTTCTGTTACAACTATTATTAATGGTATTTCTTATGTGCTTATTGCATTCGTTGCAATTTCTTTGGTTGTTTCTTGTATTATGATTGGTATTATTACTCATATATCTGTTATGGAAAGAACGAAAGAAATTGGTATTCTTCGTGCTTTAGGTGCTTCAAAAAGCAATATTTCACAAGTTTTCAATGCTGAAACCTTTATTATCGGTTGTTGCTCTGGCTTAATAGGAATTATTATTTCACTTTTAAGCTTACACCCTATAAACGCTATTATAGGTCTACTTACAGAAATAACTGACCTTGATGCTCAGCTTCCGTTTGGTGCTGCCATAATTCTTATAATAATAAGCATTATAATTACAATTATAGGTGGCTTGATTCCATCACGAAAAGCCGCAAAAAAAGACCCTGTAGTAGCATTAAGAACAGAATAAAGCAAAAAAATCCCCGCAGAAATCTGCGGGGATTTTTTTGTATTTTTATTTGCCTAATTCAACAGTTCTTTTATAAGCTTTATCTACTGCATTCATAACATCTGCTCTGAATGAGCCGTTTTCGAGTGCATTGACACCCTCTATTGTGCTACCAGCAGGGCTACAAACTGCATCTTTAAGTTTACCAGGATGCTCGTTTGTTTCAAGTACCATTTTTGCAGAACCAAATAAAGTTTCTGCGGCATAAAGAATCGCCTTATCTCGTGGCAAACCACATTTAACGCCACCATCTGCTAAAGCTTCTATAAACATAAATACAAATGCAGGGCCACAACCAGAAATCGCACTTGCGGCATCAATTTTTGATTCTTCTAATTTATCAAGCATACCAGCTTTTTCAAGTGACTTTGTAAACCCACTGAAATCTTCTTCAGTTACGTTTTTATTACCTGTATAAAGAATCATACCAGCACCGCAGGAAGCAGGAATATTAGGCATAATTCTTATTATAGGAAGGTCACCTTCGCACATTCCTTCTAAGTCGCAAAGCTTTACACCAGCTGCCATAGAAACAATTACAAAATGGTCTTTTCTTGATTTAAAAACTGGTGCTAAATCACTGCACACGGCTTTTAAAACCTGTGGCTTAACACCTAAGAAAATAAAATCACATTTTTCTGCAACTTCTTTTACAGATACTACGTTTACACCGTTTACCTTTGCAAAATCATCTGCTTTTTTTGTATCAGCATCAGAAACGTAAACGTTATCAGCACCGATTGAGTTTTTAGCAGCTATTGCTAAAGCGCCACCCATATTACCGCAACCGATAAAACCTATTTTTTTATTCATTTTAACATTCACTTCCTTATCGGATTTGTCCGTCACCTTTGATTATGTATTTATACGTTGTGAGTTCCTCAAGACCCATTGGGCCTCTTGCATGGAGCTTCTGAGTTGAAATACCCATTTCACAGCCTAAGCCAAATTCACCGCCATCAGTAAAGCGTGTTGAAACGTTAACGTAAACAGAAGATGAATCAACGCCTTTTACAAATTTATCGGCAGTTTCTTTATTTTCTGTTACAATCGCTTCACTGTGCATTGTTGAGTGAAGTGAAATATGCTCTACAGCTTCATTCACGTCTTTTACAACCTTTACTGCTAAAACGTAATCTAAAAATTCTGTATCAAAATCATTTTCCCCGGCATTTTTGCCTTCAATTATTTTTGATGCTTTGTCACAAAGACGAAGCTCAACTTTATTTTCACTTCTATTATCAACAAGTCTTTCTTTTACAAGTGGTAAAAATTCATTTGCAATTTTTTCGTTAACAAGTAAAACCTCCATAGCGTTACAAACAGAAGGTCGGCTTGTTTTAGCATTTTCGATTATATTAAGTGCTTTATTAAAATCTGCATCGCAGTCAACGTAAATGTGACAGATACCAGTACCAGTCTGAATGCAAGGAACCTTTGCATTTTCTGTAACTGCTTTAATAAGACCAGCACCACCACGTGGAATGAGTAAATCAACAAGACCTACTGCATTCATTAATTCATTAGCGCTTTCTCTTGTTGTATCCTGAACAAGATTTATAAGAGTTTCTGGAAGATTTAATTCTTTAAGACCTTTTCGCATAGAGTTAACTATTGCATTAGCAGAAGCGAACGCTTCTTTACCGCCACGAAGCACACACACGTTACCACTTTTTAAAGCAAGTGCCGCAGCATCTGAAGTAACGTTTGGTCTGCTTTCATAAATAATAGCAGTAACGCCCATAGGAACAGTTGTCTTTTCAATTACAATTCCGTTTGGTCTTTCAACTCTGTTCAACACCTTACCTACTGGGTCAGGTAAAGCTACAACTTCTCTTATGCCGTTTGCCATACCCTCAATACGCTCTTTTGTAAGAGCAAGTCTATCGAGCATAACGTCAGAAATTGTACCCTTTGCTCTTTCTAAATCACTTTTATTTGCAGTTAAAATTCCATCTGCATTTTCAATTAATGCATCTGCCATTTTAAGAAGAGCGTTATTTTTTTCTTCTGTAGAAAGCGAAGCAAGTAATGTTTTAACCTTTTTTGCTTCAATTAAAATTTCTTTTGTTGTTATCATTATTTACACCTGAATCTTGTACCAATTTTTTTACCATCAACTATATCATAAAGCACTGAAGGTTTTGCACCATTTGCAATAACCATTTCTGTACCCTTTGAAAGACAAAGCTTTGCGGCGTTAAGCTTTGTAGCCATACCACCTGTACCAAGTGAAGAGCCCTTGCCACCACCTAAGGCTTCAATCTCTGGTGTAATTTCTGTTACAAGAGATATAAGCTCTGCTGTTTCATCTTTATGCGGGTCGCTTGTATAAAGTCCATCAATATCTGAAAGAAGTATTAACATATCTGCTTTCATACTTACAGCAACTATTGCACCTAACGTATCGTTATCACCAACTGCAATTTCCTGAGTAGAAACTGTGTCGTTTTCGTTAATAATCGGTAACACGTTAAGCTCTAATAGTCTGTTCATTGTATTCTGAATATTGTGGTAGCGTTCATTATCTTCTAAATCAAGTCCTGTTAAAAGAATCTGAGCCACTGTATGATTATACTCTGAAAAGAGCTTGTCGTATGTATACATAAGCTCACACTGACCAACTGCCGCAGCCGCCTGTTTTGTAGGCATATCCTGTGGCTTTTCTTTTAAAGAAAGCTTACCAACGCCCATTCCGATAGCACCAGAAGACACTAAAATCATTTCATGACCTGCATTTTTAAGGTCACTTAAAACCTTGCAGAGATCTTCTACGTGACGGATATTTATATTACCTGTACTATGTGCCAAAGTCGAAGTTCCGACTTTTACTACTATTCTCATTCTTCTATTTCCCCGTTTTCATTTGTTTTAACTTCTGTTCTTTCTTTTAGTTTACCTGCTCTTGAAACCGCCAAGTCTTCCATCATCTGTGTACGAACCTTACCATTTACGTTAAAGAACATAAGCGAAAGTCCTTTACAAGTTCTGCCTATTGCAGGAGCTAAAGTAAATACAGTCCATATAGCCTGAAGCATTTTAGGGTCAGTTTGTGGAATAACAACCCCGTGTGAGTTAAGAAGTGGTTGATATTTTATAGCCGCAATTATAAAGCCACTTAAAATTGAAGACACATTATTACCAACCAATGTAATATAACCCATTGCAGCACTCATCATACCTTCGTTACGAATACCAGTTTTCCACTCAACGTAATCGTACATATCACCAGTTAAAGCGGAGTTACAGTATCTCTGAACACTGTTCATAGCACCCGCTAAGGTGAGTTCAAATACAATGATTATAAGATTGACAAAAGTATTTTCTGTTGGTGCATACCCAATTAAATACATCACAAGGTAAACAATACCACAATAAAGATAACTTAAAACTGCAAGATTCTTAAGACCGATTTTCTTAGTCCATTTTGTAGCGAAAGGTAAAACAAAGTAACTCGGAAGCCCTGTAAATATACCAGAAATAGCGGCATTTGAAAGCTTACCAGTACAGTTAAGCCAGAAGTAGTTTGAAACGTTCTGGCCAACAGCTTTACCCATACCAAAGAAGTTTTTAATAAGTAAAACCCACATTGGTCTGCAAGAAGCAACCTGTTTTACTGATTTAAACACAGACGTGCTTTTCATTTCATCACGTGAAGCAAGCGGTACACGTTCTTTTAAAGTAAAGAAGCCATAAACTCTGAATATAATTACCATTGCAATAAATACCAAGGCACCGCCTAAATAAATGCTTCTTGTAGGTATCGTTCTTGGCAGATAGTCTACAAAGAATGGAAAAAGTGACGGCAACCACACGCCCAACAAATCAGCGTAGGTATCAGTTGCAATAAGCTTATTTCTTTCGTTAACGTTTGGTGTCAAGTTATAAAGAATTGCTGTATATGCAGGTCCATAAAATGAGTTTGAAATAGAACCGACATATTTGATAAAGAAAAACCACACAAAAAGTGCAACCTGAGAAAGTCCTTGTGGCAAAATCCACGGAACAAGGTTTGAAAAAATCCAGAATGGTAACGTTAAAATAAAATATGGTCTTACTCTACCCCAACGTGTACGTGTTCTGTCTAAAATAGGACCGGAAATAGCGTTGTCAAACGTATCAAGAATACTGCACACTGAATCTGCAAGACTCAACGTAACGGGACTTACACCCTGGAAAGTAGTGTTGTAGAAAAACATATTGTTACCAGAGAAGGTTTCCCAGTTTTTGTCACCAAAGCCAGAAATTATGTAAGCAGCCATTTCTCTTGGACCTAAATACTCTTTTTCTTGTTGCTGTTTCTGCTTTTCAATATCTTCTTGTGATATCTGAACCTTCATCTCAACTGTATCTGCCATAAGAACTCACCACCTGTTTTAATAATTTATTTTATAAAATCTTCTAATTCTCTTTTTAATCTTGCTACCGGTAAACCCACTACGTTAAAGTAATCGCCTTCAATACCTTTAACTAAAAGTCCACCTTTACCCTGAATACCATAGCTACCAGCTTTATCATAAACTTCACCGGAGTCTATATATTCATAAATCTCTTCGTCACTCAAATCATAAAACGTAACCTTTGTTTCCTGGCTGAAGATTTTTTCTTTTTCACCTTTTATTACTGTAACACCAGTGAATACTGAATGTGTATTACCACTTAAGGTGCGAAGCATTAAAAAAGCATCTTCTCTTGATTTAGGTTTACCCAAAACTTTATTATTAAGGCACACAATAGTATCCGCCGAAACGATTATATCATTTTTAAACTGTTCTTTTACCGCTTCGCCCTTGATTTTTGAAAGATATTCAGCAATTTCTCTGCCAACTAAACCTGGCTTTATTGTTTCATCGCAATCGCAGGGATTTACAATTATATCTTCTGTTATCATTTTAATAAGCTCTTGCCTTCTTGGCGAAGCAGATGCAAGTATAATTTTCATGCAATCCCCACTTCCGATAGTTTTTTACAACATTTGAGTGTTTTGACTCTAATTACATTAAAGAAATATATTTTTTAAGAGTGTTAAGCCCCCACTCGCACGCCATTCGTGGCTCTTCGTGACCTTCGAACTCTAAAGTTACAAAATAATCGTATCCTGCATTTTTTGCAAGTGAAAGGCATTGGAATACAGGCACGTCTCCGTGACCTAAAATCGCACCTCTTAAATGATTACCACCACGTGTAGTAAAGAATCCATCTACTGGTGCTATATTGTTACCACTTTTCACGTGGAAATCTTTAGCGTGAACAAATGAAACGTAAGGCATTAACTTACCGAATGCAACAACAGGGTTTTCATCTGCACAAAGGAAGTTACCCATATCAAGAAGCAAACCGAAGTTACTGTCATTAACACCAGTTACGATTTTTTCTACTCTGTCGCTATCCTGACAGAAATAACCGTGGTTTTCCATCATAGTACGTATACCTTTTGTTTTAGCATACTCAGTAACAGCCTTGCAGCCCTTTATTAAATAAGGTAACGCTTCCGAGAAGCCTTTTGTTTTTCTTTCTTCGCCCAGGAAGCCCGAAGTACCATCGTGGCGCATACCAGTAACGCCTAAAGCACTTGCAACGTCAACTTCATATTTAAGGCGTTCAATTTCTTTTTCAATATCGTTATTTAAAAAGTCTGCGCCAATAGAATATTGAACAGGAGTAATACCCACTTTTTTACACTCTTCATTTAATTCTTTGGCATAATCTATTTTATCTTGCCCGTCAGGTGTATGAATTTCAGCAAATTCAATACCTTGGAAACCAATTTCTTTTGCTATTTTAATAAGGTCTTTTTCTGTTACGCCATTTTTACCAACAAGGCCAGAAAGACTATATGTACTAATTGAGAATTTCATAGAGAATTACTCCCTTTCCAATTTTTTTGCATTGTTTTAAATATCTCAGAGTATTATTATATTAGAGTGAGTCTTTTTACTCACTAAAAGGAGAGATATTTTTGAAAATTGAAGCCATAAGCGACGAAAAAATTCTCGTTGCTCTTTCCGATAAAGATATGGATGAATTAGGTATAACGTATGACGAAATGGATTACTCAAATATAGAAACCCGAAGAGTTATATGGACTATATTAGATGAAGCAAAGCATTCTTTAGGCAAACCACTTGACACAGAGGGTAAAATCTTAATAGAAGTAACCCCAAGTGATGACGGTGGTTGCATTATGTGTTTTACCGCTATGCCTGGTGCCGATTATAAATCCAGAAAAAAGCTTGTTATGAAAAAAGAAATAGAACCACTTCTTTTTAAAGCTCTCAATGAAGATTCGTTTTTAGATACACTGAAAATTCTTGACACTAAGAACGATTTATATAAAAGCTTTCACATATATCTTTATAGAAAAAATATTTATTTTGTAATTTACCCCGAAATATCAAAAGCCGATAAAATCGCTTACATATTAAGTGATTTTGGCGACGTACTTTTCGGAGACAGTGAACTTTTAAGTCATATTTTTGAATATGGTGAAGCTTTAAGCCTTTAAAATTTCAATCGCTTTTTTCACATCTTCTGACTTAAATATGTAACTGCCAGCAACTAAAACGTTAGCCCCTGCTTTTTTGCAAAGCGAAGCAGTTTCGCTATCTACACCACCATCAACCTGAATATCAACATCTAAACCTTGTCTTTCAATTTCTTGCTTTAATTCTGTTACCTTTGGCAACATATCATTCATAAAGCTCTGACCACCAAAGCCTGGTTCAACAGTCATAATAAGAACCATTGAAACATCTTTAAGATAAGGAAAAACCACGTTTATTGGTGTATTCGGTTTTACTACAAGTGCCGCTTTTTTGTTGGCACTTGTTATTTTTTTAATTGTTTCATTAATATCGCTGTTGCTCTCAACGTGAAACGATATTAAATCTGCTCCTGCTTTAACAAAAGCATCTATATAATCAATCGGATTACTAATCATTAAATGACAATCAAAAACTGCAGAAGTTACTTTTCTTATAGAAGCCACAACAGGAACACCTATAGAAATATTTGGTACAAAGTGCCCATCCATAACGTCTATATGAATATACTCGGCACCAGCATCCACTACCTTTGTAATTTCTTCTGCTAATTTGCCATAGTCTGCTGCAAGAATTGAAGGTGAAATTATAATTTTTCCACTCATAAAATAACCCCATTCTCTTTTGATATATTTTTTGACACTTCTCTGTCTTTTGCAATCTGATTTTTTAATTCATCTAAATTATTAAATTTCATTTCTTCACGGATTTTTTTAAGAAGATGAACACTTATATTCTTATCATACAAATCGCCTGCAAAGCCTACTATATTAGTTTCGCTTCGTTCTTTAGATAAACCTTCTATTGTTGGTCTTACACCAACGTTTGTTACTGATGGGTATTTTTTGCCATCAATAACAGAATATGAAGCATAAACACCATATTGGGGAATAATAAAATCTTCTGTAAAAAACTGATTTATTGTAGGTGAATCAATAGTTCTGCCACGGGCATCGCCGTGAACAACTAAAAAGTCGTAAGAAAATTCTCTGCCCAACATATTATTGGCATCTTCAATATTACCATTTCTTATAGCGTTTCTTATTCTTGTTGAAGAAACAGGCTCACCCATATATTCAACAGGCTCACTCACTAAAAGCTCTATATTTTCTTTTTCACAAAGAGCTTTAAGATTTTCTGTGTTACCCAATGCTTTTGCACCAAAATGATAATTAAAGCCACAAGAAAGTACAGTTGCGCCGATTTTTTTTACAATTATCTCATAAAAGAACTCTTCATAAGTAAGCTTCATTATATCAGAAAAGTTTATTACTACCGGCTCTATGCCCCACTCACTCAATAACTTTACTCTATCTGTTTCTGTTATTAATTCACCGGGGGAATTTTTCTTTAACACCTTCTGCGGATGTTCATTAAATAAAAGCACCCTTGCTTTTCTGTTGGTTGCAACAGCATTTTCTATAACCTTTTTGTGACCTAAATGAAAGCCGTCAAAGGTACCAAGTGCTAATGCTATTCCGTTTTTATTTTCACTCATAAATATCTCCTGAACAGATATTTCTACATCATCTTTCTACGTATACCCTTTTCACAGTAAGATTTTCACTCTCTAATAAAATCTCACCAAGACCTAAAAATTCATTATCGCAATAAACTCTTATAAGTCCAAACGGCACTTCACCTTTCAGCCTATTTTTTAAGAGCTCACCACCATTTTTAAAGCGTACACCCTGTGGCTTTGTAACGTTTATTTTCGGGTATTCTGAAAGAATTTTATCAACAGGAATAATAACCTTTTCTAACTCGTTATTATCTCTGAAATTTTCTAATTCTCGTAACGTGATACATTCACTCTCACTAATTCCACAAGCGAAAGTTCTGTTTAAAGATGTCATAACGGCACCGGTGCCCAAAGCTTCACCTATATCATAAATAAGAGAGCGTATATAAGTACCACTTGAACATTCTGTATAAAGAGAAAACTCGTTTTCTGAAAGCTCTTCTACTTCTAAAACGAAAATCTCACATTCACGTTCTTCTCTTTCTACCTCTACACCCTGACGTGCAAGCTCATATAGTCTTACACCATCCTTTTTGAGTGCAGAATACATTGGTGGAACTTGTTTTATTTTACCCGTAAACTGCGGTAAAATTTTTAAAACTTCATCAAAAGAAGCAGTTTTACCAGTTTCTTCTGTAACAGTACCCCATATATCAAGAGTATCTGTAACAAGTCCAAGTCTAAATGTTGCTTTATATGCTTTTTTGTGAGTCGGTAAAAGTTCAATAAAACGTGTAGCACCACCCAAAGCAACAGGCAAAACACCTGTTGCCATAGGGTCTAAAGTGCCTGTATGCCCACATTTCTTTTCACCGACAATTCCCCTGACACGCTTTACTGCTAAAAACGACGTCATATTTTCTTCTTTTTTTAAAGGAATTATACCAGTCATAATTTAACATCCTAATGACATACGAATTGACTCTAAAATTTTAGATTTTGCTGTTTCGTAATCTTCTTTTACTTCACAGCCAGCCGCACCAGCGTGGCCACCGCCACCAAGACGTGCACAAATCTCTGAAGCATCAATGTCACCTTCGGTTCTCACCGATATACCGAAAGCACCATTTTGTTTTTCTTTAATAACTGCCCCAACTAAAACGCCCTCTATCTGACGTGGTAATGCAGTTATAGGGTAACACTCGTGCTCATTTGAACCACTTTCTTCATACATTTTCTGAGTAATGGTTATAATTGCGCACTTATCATTAAAATGATATTCAAGTGTTTTTCTTGCTAATAAATCAAGCTCTAAAAAGCTCTTCGATTTAGTTTCAAACATAACCTTGTTAATCATCTTAGTGTTAACGCCGATATCTACAAGCTCAGCTACCGCTCTGAAGGTTTTTGCATTTGTGTTCTGGTAACGGAAGCAACCTGTATCGGTAGAAATACCTGTATAAAGACAATTTGCAATATACTCGTCAATTTCTACACCTAATTTTTTAATGACTTTAAATACAATTTCACAAGCAGCGGCTCTGTCTTGTAAAAGTAATTTTTCAGAGAAATATGCATTTGACATATGATGGTCAATACAAAGGTTTATTTTGTCACCATATTCTTCTGCTAAATCGCCCAAAAGGTGAACATCAGCAACATCGACTGCAACGATGAATGGGCTTTCACCCACGTCGTCACTCTCAAAGCCTTCAAGCATATAAGAAAAATCTTTAGTTACTTCATCACTGCATTTAAAAGCTCTTTTCTTGCCCATTTTTTTGAGTGCTGCCATCAATGCAAATGCACTACCCAATGTATCACCATCCGGGTGCTCGTGTGATAAAACGAGAAAATTGTCATTCTCCTTTAAAATCTCCACACATTGCTTAAGGTCAATAACCATATCTGACTTCCTTTCACTAAACGATTATTAATCGTTTTCTGATGAGTCTTCTACTAATCCTTCTAATTTTTTTGCGATATTCATACCATACTCAATAGAATCATCTGCAATAAACTTGAGTTCTGGCGCTTTTCTTAAGCGAAGTCTTTTGCTGACTTCTCTACGAATAAGACCCGAAGCATTTGTTAATGCTTTAGTAGCCTGCTTTGCAACATCAATGCCTTCAATCGCACTCACATACGCCTTAACGTAAGAAAGGTCGCCTGATACTTCTGCTCTTGAAATACTTATAAGATGCTCAGAAAGTCTTGGGTCTTTAAGTTCTCTTATAATTGCGGCAAGCTCTCTTTTAATATCTTCTGCCGCACGGTCTTGTTTATATGTGCCCATATAAAACTCTCCTTTCGTAAGAGAATTAATCTTTATATTCTTCAACGATATAAGCTTCTAAAATGTCGCCTTCTTTAATATCATTGAATCTCTCAAGTCCGATACCACATTCATAACCTGTTGCAACTTCTTTAACGTCATCTTTAAATCTTCTTAAAGATGCAATTTCGTCTTCAGAAATAACAATACCATCACGAACAACACGGATTTTTGAGTTTCTTGTAATTTTACCATCGATAACGTAAGAACCTGCAATCATACCAGAAGATGAAAGCTTAAATACGCTTCTTACTTCTGCTTTACCCATTTCAACATCTCTGTACTTAGGAGCAAGCATACCCTTGATAGCAGCTTCAATTTCTTCAATACAATCGTAAATAACTCTATACATTCTCATTTCAACGCCATCACGCTCAGCATTTGCAACTGCAACTGCATCAGGACGAACGTTGAAGCCAACGATAATAGCATTTGAAGCGTTTGCAAGCATAACGTCTGATTCATTAACCGCACCAACACCGCCGTGAATAACTCTTACACGAACTTCATCGTTAGAAAGCTTTTCAAGGCTCTGACGAACTGCTTCAACTGAACCCTGAACGTCAGCCTTAACAATAATATTAAGGTCTTTGAGTTCACCAACGTTAATTGAGTCGAAGAGTGTATCAAGAGTAACCTTCTGGAATGACTTGAATTGTTCCTCTTTGTTGTGTTGTTTTCTCTGTTCAACAAGCTCTCTTGCAAGTTTTTCATCAGATACACAGTCGAACTGGTCACCACCAGTAGGAACTTCTGCAAGACCTGTGATTTCAACAGGAACTGATGGACCTGCTTCATTTACCTTTCTACCCTTGTCGTCTGTCATAACACGAACTCTACCAACTGCAGTACCTGCAACGATAATATCACCAGTTTTAAGAGTACCATTCTGAACAAGTAATGATGCAACAGGACCTCTACCCTTATCAAGTCTTGCTTCAATAACAATACCTTTACCAGCTCTGTTAGGGTTAGCCTTTAATTCTTTCATTTCAGCAACAAGAAGAACTGATTCAAGAAGCTTATCAATATTCATTCTTGCTTTAGCTGAAACAGGAACACAGATAACGTCACCGCCCCATTCTTCAGGAATGAGCTCGTGCTCTGTTAACTGTTGCATAATTCTGTCTGGAGAAACGTCTGGTTTATCCATTTTATTAATAGCAACAACAACGCTGACACCAGCAGCTTTTGCGTGGTTAATAGCTTCAATAGTCTGTGGCATAATACCGTCGTCAGCAGCAACAACTAAGATTGCAATATCAGTAGCCATTGCACCACGAGCACGCATAGCAGTAAACGCTGCGTGACCAGGTGTGTCAAGGAAAGTAATATCCTGACCGTTAAGATTTACTCTGTAAGCACCAATGTGCTGAGTAATACCACCAGCCTCTGTCTCTGTAACAGATGTGTTTCTGATAGCATCAAGAAGTGAAGTTTTACCGTGGTCAACGTGACCCATAACAACTACAACAGGACTTCTTGGAAGAAGGTCTTTTTCATCGTCTTTACTGTCGTCGATAATTCTGTCTTCAATAGTAACAACAACTTCTTTTTTAACCTTTGCGCCAAGCTCTGTTGCAACGATTTCTGCTGTATCGTAGTCAATGATTTCGTTAACAGAAGCCATTACACCGAAAGCGAAAAGCTTTTTAATAACTTCAGCTGCAGTTCTTTTAAGCATAGCAGCAAGGTCACCAACGCTGATTTCTTCAGGAACAGTAATAACAAGAGTTTTCTTTGCTCTTTCTGCTTCAATTCTCTTGAGTCTTTCTGCTTCAGTTTCTTTCTTACCTGAGCGCATACCTTGTTTTCTGTATTGCTGGCTCTTCTGTTTTAATTTCTGTTTATTTGAATTGTTGTCATTCATTGAGTGTGCAGGAGCAATATTTTCATATTTCTCGTTGTACTTTTCAAGCTCAACGTTGTTAGCTCTTGTATCAATGCTGACTCTTTCGCCCTTAGTTCTTGATTGCATCGGGCCGTCATCTTTTTTCTTTTCTTTCTTTTTGAAAGGATTAAGATTTGGCTCCTGGTTAGGTTTCTTTTCAGGAACATTTTCTGCTTTCTTTTCAGCACCTTTTTTATCGTTAGCTTTAGCTTCCTTATTTTGCTTTACAGGAGCTTTTGCTTCTTCTTTCTTTTCTGGTGCTTTCTTATTTTCGGACTTTTTCTCTTCTTTTTTAGCTTCAGCCTTTTTAGGAGCTTCTGTCTTTTTTTCTTCTGCCTTCTTTGGCTCTGCTTTTTTCTCAGCAGGTTTCTTTTCAGCTTTTTTAACAGGTTTTTGTGTTGCAAAATACTCGTTGAAATTTTCAACCTGATTTTCCTGTGTTAAAACGTCGAAAATAATGTCAAGCTCTTTACTGTCAAGAGCAGTCTGATTTTTCTTTGGTTCGTCAAAGAATTTTAAAAGAAGGTCTGTAATATCTTTTGCTGATTTATTAAAATCTTTAGCAACTTCGCCTAATTTGTATTTAACTACCATAGTTTGCCTCCCCGAACATGGTTTCTAATTTTTCTTTAAATGATTTGTCTGTAACTGAAAATACCGCTGATTTTTTACCTATTCCATTATAATAATCAACCATTAAAAATGGTGACTCAATAACAGGAATATTTCTATTGCCGTAAGTAGCGGCGTGTTTAATTTCATTTTTTAATCTTTCTGAAGCGTCACTTGCAAGAATTAAAAGCTCGGATTTATCTTTCACGATGCTTTCAATTACACTGTCGTGACCTATTTGTAGCTTACCCGCTTTTCTTGAAAGACCCAAAAAATTCATTATTTCTTTTACTTCTGCCATTATTATAACTCCGCTATCAAAGCATTATAAACATCTTCTGAAATCTGTGTACTGAATGATTTTTCAAGACGTTTACTTTTCTGAGCTTTAGAGAGACACTCTTTACTATGGCAAATATATGCGCCTCTGCCCGATTTTTTACCAGTTAAATCTATACTGATTTCACCTTCAGGGCTTTTAACAACTCTTATAAGCTCTTTTTTAGATTTCATTTCGCCACAACCGAGGCATTTTCTTAAAGGTATTTTCTTTTCAGCCATTTTCAGTCACCACAACAGCATTTACTGACTTTACACTGTTGCCTTTCGTATTACAAAATTATTGATTTTGTGGAACATAAAAACCACTTTCAGGTTTAATGTCAATTTTCCAGCCTGTGAGTCTTGCTGCAAGACGTACGTTCTGACCTTTGTTACCAATAGCAAGTGAAAGCTGAGTATCAGGAACAGTAACGTGACAAGCTTTTTCTTGTGTTTCGTCGATTTCAACGCTTAAAACTTCTGCTGGTGCTAAAGCTGCTGCAATAAACTTTGCTGGGTCTTCGCTGTAAACAACAACGTCGATTTTTTCGCCGCCAAGTGACTCAACAATGTTAGCAACTCTCTGACCTTTAGGACCAATGCAAGAACCGATTGGGTCAACGTTTTCATCTTTAGAGAAAACAGCAATCTTTGTTCTTGAACCAGCTTCACGAGAAACTGATTTAATTTCAACAGAGCCATCATAAATTTCTGGAACCTCTGTTTCAAAGAGACGTTTTACAAGACCTGGGTGAGTTCTTGAAATCATAGCCTTAGGACCTTTTTCAGTATCTCTTACATCAACAATATAAACTTTAACAAGCTGACCATCTTTGAATTCTTCGTTTGGAACTTGTTCACCCTTTGGAAGAATTGCTTCTGCTTTACCAATTTCAAGAGTAACATTACCAGTTTTTGGGTCAACTCTCTGAACCTTACCAGTAACTAATTCTTGTTGTTTACTCTGGAACTCTCTTAAAACGAGACCACGTTCTGCATCACGAATACCCTGACGGATAACATTCTTTGCAGTCTGAGCTGCAATTCTACCGAATTGCTTTGTTTCTAAAACAACCTCTACAACGTCACCAACAAGAGCATTTTTCTTGAATTTAACTGCATCTTCTTGTGTGATTTCTGTTAATTCATCCTGAACTTCTTCAACAACTGTTTTCTTCACGTAAACACGAAGCTCATATTTTTCAGGATTACAGTCACAGAAAACTACGTCTGCTCCGCCGTAATCTTTTCTTACTGAAGTAACAATTGCATTACAAACCTTTTCAAGTAAAAAGTCTGCTGGGATACCTTTTTCTTTTTCAAGCATAAGAATTGCTTCAAAAAATTCTTTGTTCTGAGTTGATTTTTTTCTTGGTGCCATTTTTCCAATCAATCCTTTCGATTTTCTTTTTATTAAAACTTAAATTATAAACTTACATATTGAAATCGTCTAATTTTACAAAAGCGATTTCTTTCTTTTCTGCAGTCATTTCAATTTCATCCTCTAAGAGAATTGTAACTGCACCATTTTCGTAGCCTGAAAGAATGCCGTTAAATTCACGTCTGCCATCGCACGGACGAATAAGTCTTAAAATAACCTTTTCACCCATAGCGTAATCAAAGTGAAAATCTCTTGTCAATTTTCTTTCAATACCAGGAGACGAAACCTGCAAATTATATTGACGGTCGATTAAATCGGCATCATCAAGAGGTTTGTCAATAGCGTGACTCATATTAACGCAATCGTCAATGCCAACGCCTTCACCCTCTTTGTCGATTATAATTCTTAAGTAATAGTTTGCACCTTCTTTTTCGAAGCAAACATCCCAAAGAATTAAACCTAATTCATCTGCATAAGGCTTAACTAAATCCCAAACAAGTGAAACTGTGTTTTTTGCCATATAACACACCTCTTTTCACATTCTTGTAAATAAATGTGAGAGCAGGCTGACCTGCTCTCACTCCTTGTTTGTATTCGTACGAGTTGATTATATCACACAATTTCAGTAATTTCAAGTGTTTTTTGTAAATTAGTGTGGCTGGTTGGTTAGTATGAATAGTTGTTAGTAATCAGTCGTCAGATTTCATTACGAGCATCTTATTTGCGTAACGAGAATTGTCTTTACCAAAATATGCAGGATTGTTATGTTTCTTCACTTTTTCTCCTGCAATGTACTCTAAATCGTCAACAGTGTTACTTTTTAATTTTCTCAACTCTTCATCAGTTACCTTTACATAAATACATCTTATACATCTACCATTTTCATCGTGTGGCACTTCTTCTACAAAACAATCACCATCACAATTATATATGCAAAACTTATTCTGACATCTCATATTATCACCACTTACCCATTATTTTTTACACCTAATATGTGTAACTACTTTAATTTTACACATTATAGGTGTAAATGTCAACACACTTTTTAGATGTATCATAAAATTGTTTTGGTGATATAAATGTACTATAAACGCATCCGTGAATTGCGAGAAGATAACGACAAAACGCAAAAAGAAATCGCAGAACTTTTAAACACAACACAACAACATTATAGTAGAATTGAAAATGGTGCAACAGAAATAACAGCTGATAGAGTTATAATGCTATCAAAATTCTATAATGTTAGTACCGACTATATTTTAGGTCTTAGCAATTCACCCTTACCAAAAAAATAATTTTTTATTGGTGATTCTATGATAACTTTTGATAAACTCTGGAAAACAATGGAAGAAAAAGGATTTTCAACCTATAAACTCCGTGAAAAATGCGGAATAGATAGCAAAACAATTCGCAGACTTAAAGCCAACGAAAACATAGAAACAAAAACACTCAACAAAATCTGTGAAGCATTAAATTGCTCTTTAGAAGATATCGCAGAATATAAGAAAATTTAATCTCAAAAAACAAAACACACCCAACCACTCATCATGGTAAGGTGTGTTTTTCTATTTCATAATTCCTATTTATCAGACACTAACCACTGACTTACTAACTCACTGACCACTATACTTACGTCTGTTTCGCTCTGTTCTTTTCTTAATAGCTTCTTTCTGAGCCTTTTCTTTTGCCCTCTTTTTCTTTTCGGCTGCTTTTTGTCTTAAAATCAAGTTAATTCTAAAAAGAACTATTGTGCCACCAACAACCTGAACAACGTCGCACTTTGTTGCTTCTGCAATTTTTTGTGCGATTTCTTTTGGCGTTTCAGGTGATGTTTCAAGGTGAACTTTAATTTTAAAAAGTTCACGTGTATTAAAGGTGTCTTCTACCTGAGCAATTACTGACTCTGTAACACCTTCTTTACCGATTTGAAAAATCGGGTCTAATCCGTTTGCTTCTGCTCTTAACTGAGCACGTTGTTTACTATTTAACATCTTATAAACTCCATTTCGCTCCATCTGGTGTATCTAAAATTTTGACACCTTTAGCGGTTAATTCGTCACGAATTCTGTCGGCTTCTGCCCAGTTTTTATTTTTCTTGGCTTCAGCTCTGAGTGCTAATTGTTCTTCAACATATTTACTGAATTCATCATCAACTGCTACTGAAGAAGCTTCTTCTTTTTTATCTTCTTTTAATTTTTTTGCTTCATCTAAAAGATTTAAAGATAAAACCTTATCGAAATCAGAGAGTAACGCTAATTTTGTTTTATCATTTGTTTTAGCCTTTAATACATCATAAAGAACTGTGATACCTAAAGATGTATTGATATCGTTATCAAGTGCAGCTTTGAATTTTTCTGTTAATTCTTTAACTGTTACTTCGTCAATTGCTTCTTTTGTGTCATCTTTTAACGCAGCAATTTTTGCAAGTAATTTATTAAATGCACCCTGAGCATTGTCGAGGTTTTCATAAGAGAACACAAGAGATTTTCTGTAATGTGACTGAAGACAGAAAAATCTGTATGCCAATGGGTTGTAGCCCTTTTCTTCTAATAATGAAACAGTTAAAAATTCGCCTGTTGACTTACTCATTTTACCACTGTTTGTATTAAGGTGAAGCACATGGAACCAGTAGTTACACCATTTATGCCCAATATATGCTTCGCTTTGTGCAATCTCGTTTGTGTGGTGAGGGAATGCATTATCAATACCACCACAGTGAATGTCAAGGTATTCGCCTAAATGCTTTAAGCTGATAGCTGAGCATTCAATGTGCCAACCAGGGTAACCAACACCCCAAGGTGAATCCCATTTTAAAGCCTGTTCTTCAAACTTTGATTTTGTAAACCACAAAACAAAGTCATTTTTATTTCTTTTATTATTATCCTCTTCAACGCCGTCACGAACGCCAACCATAAGCTCTTCGCTATCGTGCTTATTGAATACGTAATATTCATCTAATTTTGAAGTATCAAAATAAACATTACCACCAGCAAGGTAAGCGTAGCCTTTTTCAATAAGACCCTCAACCATTGTGATGAATTCATTTATGCAATTTGTTGCTGGCTCAACCACGTCTGGCTTTTTGATATTAAGCTTTTCACAGTCTTTAAAGAATGCATCTGTATAAAATCTTGCTATATCCATAACAGTTTTATTTTCTCTTTTTGCACCCTTGACCATTTTATCTTCACCAGTGTCTGCATCTGAAGAAAGATGACCAACGTCTGTAATATTCATTACACGCTTAACGTCGTAGCCTGAGTAACGAAGATATTTTTCTAAAACATCCTCCATAATATAACTGCGAAGATTACCGATATGTGCAAAGTGGTACACAGTAGGACCGCAAGTGTACATGTTCACTTTTCCTGGTTCATTTGTTTTAAATTCTTCTTTTTTGTGTGAAAGTGAGTTATAAAGTTGCATTTTACCCTCCAAGGTAGCAAAATTTAATTGTTTGATTATTTTGAGAAATCTATAATTTTAATTGATTGTTTAACATAAATTACACCTGAGATTACACAGAGAACTGCAGTAACCCATAAAAGCGCATTTGAAACAATTTGTAATGGGAATGCTTCTGGTAAGATACCAAAATCGTGAAGCTCCGCCATAATCATAATTAAGATTGAGAAAACCATTTGTGAAACAGTTTTTAATTTACCATAAAAGTTTGCAGGAATAACAACGCCCTGAGCAGTTGCTACTAATCTGAATGACGTAATAGTAAATTCTCTTAATAATACTATCATAATTATCCAGATATTGCAAAGCCCAAATTGCATAAACGCTAAGAGCGCCGCAGTTGTGAGAATTTTATCGGCAACAGGGTCCGCTAATTGACCGAAAACGGTAACAATATTATTTTTTCTTGCAATTTTACCATCAAGAAAATCTGTAATTGCACCAACTGCGAATACAATTAAGCCTATTAAAAAATGATGTGGAATATCTGCTAAAAATAATGCAAGAAATATTGGTGTAAGAACTATTCTTACTATTGTCAATTGATTTGGTACATTCATTTTCATACTGCTTCTCCTATAAGCGAATATTCATCCTTGTCAAAAATTTCAACAGGAACAATTTCGCCAACTTCTATTTCGTAGCCTGATGTGAAAACTATATTATTATCAATTTCAGGTGCATCCATATAAGTTCTGCCAAAGTAACTGTCAGAATATGTGTCGTAGCCGTCAACAATTACGTCATAAGTTTTACCCATAAATGCTTCTTGCTTTTCGTCATTTATTCTGTATTGTTGCTCCATTATTATATCTGCTCTGTCTAAAGCAACTTCTTTTTCAATCTGTTCTGGCAAGTCATAAGCTGGGGTATTTTCTTCTCTTGAATAAGCGAAGCAACCAACTCTGTCTAACTTCATCTCATTAACAAATTCTGAAAGAGCTGTAAAATCCTCTTCTGTTTCACCTGGGAAGCCCGTAATAAATGTTGTTCTTATTACAACATCCTCAATTTTTTCTCTCAATTTATTGATTAATGCAGTTAAAGAGTCTCTGTTGCCAGGACGATTCATTGATTTTAAAATCCTGCCACTTACGTGTTGCATTGGCATATCAATATAATGACAAACTTTTTCGTTTCTGTTAATTGCGTCAATTAATTCGTCAGTGATTCTTTCTGGATAACAATAAAGAAGTCTTATCCATTTTAAATTTTCTAATTTATTAAGTTCATCTAAAAGCTCTGGTAGCTTTAATTCACCATAAAGGTCTTCACCATAGCGTGTTGTATCCTGCGCTATTAAAATTAATTCTTTAACGCCCTTTTCTGTAAGTGCCTTTGCTTCATCTAAAACATCTTCTATTTTACGGCTTCTGAATTTACCGCGGATAGATGGAATTGCACAGTAAGAGCAACAGTTTGAGCAACCATCTGCAATTCTTAAATATGCAAAATACTCTGGTGTGCTTAAAATTCTACCACCTTCAAGTGGCATATTCTCTTTATCCGGGAAAGCTGAATATTGTTCACCATCTAAAACAGCGTCACAAGCTTTAACAATATCATCGTTTGCACCGATACCAATTACTGCATCTACTTCAGGAATTTCAGAGAAAATTTCATCCGCATAACGCTGTGCCATACAGCCTGTTACAACAACTCTTTTTAAAAGTCCATCTTCTTTATAGTCAATCATTTCTAAAATGCTATCAATAGACTCTTTTTTAGAATCCTCAATAAATGCACAGGTATTAACTATAACTACGTCTGCCTTTTCTGCTTCGTCAACAAGAATATAGCCTGCATCAACCAACTTTTTAAGCATTATTTCTGCATCCACCTGATTTTTAGGACAACCAAGACTTATCATACCGACTGTTTTTGCCATTTTTACACCTCGTAATTATCAGAAATCATTGTCAATTATATCAATTTCATATTCAGAAAAAGCAGATTTTATGTCACTCCACGAATAACCCATTCGCTGAAGCTTTGCAATAAAACGCTTTTTTGTCTTTTCATCTTTAAAGCCATTAGAAAATTTTGTGCTTAACATTTCTATAATACGCTGAATTGGCTCGTTGTCAAGAGTTTTCGTAACATTTTCTATAATTTCTCGGTCAATTCCTTTGAGTTTAAGCTCTGTAGAAATACGCCTTATGTCGAATTTTTTCGTTTCTAAAAGATGTTTTGCATACATCTTAGCAAACTCTTCGTCATTAAGGTACCCAAAATATGAAAGCTTTTCTATTGCCCTTTCTGAAGCTTCATCGCCATATTTTGTTTTTAATTTATAAAAAAGCTCTTTTTTTGCATAAGAACGCCTTGTTAAATAATCTAAACCCTTCTCATAAGCAAGGCGAAAGCCTGCCTCCTCTTTTAAGGAAGCAAGCTCTTCTTCTGTTATGGTTTCGCCATCCTTAAACCCATTTTGATGCCAATAGTCATCATAAACAGTAAGGACATATTCGTTATCAATATAAACGTGTATCTTATTGCCGTTACCGGCTTTTGATTTAATTATCATATTAAACCCTTATCAATCTTCATCTACAGCAATATCAATTTTTGCTTTTGCCTTTTCTTTGGTTACAGGTTCACTTGCAGGAGTTGGTGCCGCAGCCCTTGCAATAGGATTTTTTGCAGACATCATTTCTTTTAATTTTTCACGAACCTGCTTTTCAATATCATCTGCAAACTCAGGAGTATTGCGGATATATTCTTTAACGTTATCTCTACCCTGACCGAGTCTTTCCTCACCATAGTAGAACCATGCACCGCTTTTTCTGATAATTTCCATTTTAACAGCGAGGTCAAGAATTTCGCCATCTTTAGAAATACCCTGACCATACATAATATCAAATTCAGCCTCTTTGAATGGTGGTGAAACTTTATTTTTAACAATTTTTGCTCTTGTGCGAGAACCAATAAACTCGTTACCAGCACCTTTTAACTGTTCAACTCTTCTTACGTCAATACGGATTGATGAATAGAACTTAAGTGCACGACCACCAGTTGTAACCTCTGGGTTACCATACATAACGCCAACCTTTTCACGAAGCTGGTTAATGAAAATAATAACTGTATTTGATTTTGCAACTGCACCTGTTAATTTTCTTAAAGCCTGTGACATAAGACGAGCGTGGAGACCAACGTGAGAGTCACCCATTTCGCCCTCAATTTCAGCCTTTGGAACGAGTGCTGCAACTGAGTCAACAACAATAACGTCAAGTGCACCAGAACGAGCAAGATGCTCTGTAATTTCTAATGCCTGCTCACCATCGTCCGGTTGAGAAACTAAAAGAGAATCAATATCTACACCTAAAGCCGCAGCGTAAACAGGGTCAAGAGCGTGTTCAGCATCAATAAACGCTGCATCGCCACCCAATTTTTGTGCTTCAGCAACAACGTGAAGTGCAAGAGTTGTTTTACCAGAACTTTCAGGACCATAAATCTCAATAATTCTACCTCTTGGAAGACCGCCGATACCTGTTGCAACGTCAAGTGAAATTGAACCTGTTGAAATTGCTTCAACTGTCATAGAAGCATTTTCGCCGAGGCGCATAATTGCACCCTTACCAAAACTTTTTTCAATCTGACCTAACGCCATTTCTAAAGCTTTACTTTTGTTATCCATTTTTTCTGCCATCTGAGTTTCTCCTTAATATGTAAATGTATATTTTTCGTTATTTGTTCGCACAAATGTTCGTCGATGAAGTCATTATATACGATAATTCTGAAAAAATCAAGCAATTTTGGAAAAATATTTAAGTTTTTTTCACACTTTCTTGTGCTAAAATGCAAAATTTATCAAAAATACTAAAAAAACTCTTGCAATCAGTGAACAAAGATGGTATTATACTTGCGTTGCTCTGTCAGTAGAGCTAAATTACCTAAAATTTTTAGAAGGAGGTGCAGCTCAATGGCAAAATGCGAATTTTGTGGTAAAGACGTTGCTTTCGGTATTAAGGTTTCTCACTCACACAGACGTTCAAACAGAACTTGGAAACCAAATGTAAAAAGAGTTAAAGCAGTTGTTAATGGTTCTCCACGTAGAGTATATGCTTGCACACGCTGCTTGCGCTCCGGTAAGGTTACACGCGCTGTTTGATTCACACGTGAACTTACTGTTTAATTAAGAAAAGCAATAAGCATGAAGTATAGCCACGAAGCGTTAGTTTCGTGGCTTTGCTTTTTGTTCTTTAAATAATTTGTAAATATTTAATATTGTATAAACATTCCTATTGAATTTCTTTTAGAATTACAGTATAATTATTATATATATTTATAAAATCAGAAAGGATGCTCTGATGAAACGATTTAGAATTATTTCTGTTCTTCTTGTTTCGCTTTTAGTCTTATCTGTGGTAATTCTACCAAACTCACCTAAGGCTGAAGCACTCCAGAAACCCGCATATAAAAATGACGTTCCTGCATTAGCACCAAAAAGTGATTTCGTTTACAGAACTCAGAATAACAGAATTTTCATCACCCAATATCTCGGAACAAATGAAAAAATCATAATTCCTGAAACAATTGACAATTTACCTGTTTTTGCAGTAGCTTCAAAGGCTTTTGCAGATTCTAAAATTACTTACGTTAAATTACCTGCTTCTCTTACTACTTTAGCAAGCAACGCATTTAATGAGTGTGATTCACTTTTAAGAATAGACGTTGCAGATAACAACCCTTATTTCTGTTCAGTTGATGGTGTTGTTTATAGTAAAGACAGAACCATTCTAAAAGCGTTCCCCGCAGGCAGAGGTGGCGACTTCACAATCCCAAACGGAGTTACAACTGTTTCTAACTTTGCTTTTTACCGTTGTTATCAGATAGAAAACATTAATATGTATAACACTGTTACTTCTATTGGCGAAAGAGCATTTTCTTTCTGTTGGAATTTAAGAAGCGTTCGTTTCAGCGATAATCTTGAAACAATCGGCGCTTTAGCGTTTTCACATTGTGATGATTTAACTGAGCTTCGTCTCCCAAAATCTATTAAAACTATTGGCACAGATGCTTTTCTCGGAAAAATAAACTCTGACGACAGTACAAAAGAGTATTATCTTATTGATGGCGTTTACGCTCTTAAAGGCTCATACGCTGCAAGATATATTAAATCATTGGGTCTTAACTATATAAACTCAAGCCCTACTATTACAAACGTTAAAGCAGGTGTTACTATTACTGACACCCAGAACGTTATTCCTGATGGTACAGAGCTTAAGGTTGACGTTCACCCACTTTCTTCTGTTGATGCAGACTTTTCTGGCTTAAAATATACAGAAGGCTATGTGTTAGATATTTACCTTTCTAAAAATGGTAGTGTGTATGTTCCTACTGGAGAATTCAGAATTAATTTTGATAATTCTTCAAAAGCACTTATACCTACTGCCACAAAGGTTTTCTCTTCAAGAGTCGGAGACGTTGAGATTCTTACAAATCAACCTGACCTTAAGAGTGCTACTTATGAAACAGATACTTTAGGAACATATGTCGTTCTATTATCAAATGATTTTTCTTTAAAAGGTGACGCTAACGGCGATGGCGCTGTTACTTTAACCGACGCACGAATTGCTCTTCTTGCTTCTGCAAATATAGTAAAGCTTACAGATGAGCAAATTACAGCCTGTGATTTTGTTACCACTGGTGCTGATAAAAACGTAATTACTACTGCAGATACAAGAGCTATTCTTCGTACTGCGGCTGGAATAAAATAATTAATCAAACAAAATCTGAGGAGGACAATATAATGATAGGTCTTGGCAAATGGCAAGCAGAAATCAACAACATTATTTTTAAAGGTTCTGCTGTTTTCACAATCGCTGATAACAATGGTGAATATAAAATTTCACTTGAACTTCCTGGTGAAGATTTAGGAATTTCTGATATTGCTATCAACAACATTCAGGAAGATGGCGACACATTAACTGGTGAAGCAAAAGTTGATATTCTCCCTGGCGATAAGCCTTGTGAAATTTCACTTACATTCACAGATGATGTTTGTAATGGTTTCTTAAAGGTTCCTTTCATTGGCAAAATCAAAGTTAAAGATGCTAAGAAAATTGGCTAATAAAAAAACATTTAAGGCGTTGCGGAAGTAACGCCTTATTTTTTTGCAACATATACTTGCTTTACTCTGTAAGTGTGAAGTGCTATACTCAAACTAAAGAATGGGAGTGACACAATGGCAAACATAAGTAAAAACATAAAAAGGCTTAGAAAACAAAATAATTTAACACAAGATGCACTTGCTGAAAAGCTTTTTGTAACAAGGCAGACTATTTCTTACTGGGAAACCGGCAGAAATCAACCTACACTCGATATGTTAGGTGATTTAGCCGAAGCTCTCAACTGCAGTCCGCTTGACATAATCGGTACAAAAAAGCAAAAATTGACACACGAGCATTTTGTTGCACTTGTTTTCGAGAATGAAGAATTGTTTTACAACATCACAAATGATATTTTACACTCCCCTTATCTTTGTGAAATTGCCATTAAAAACACCATTCTTGAAGCATTCAGTAAAATGGATGAATTAAGCGCTGATTCATTTATTGAGAGCTTTACCGGTAAGCTCAGAGCTGAATGTGAAAAATTAAAACAACAAGAGTCGACTACAAAAGGAGTGAAAACCAATGATTAATAATAAAAATAACATCCCTGACGGTTTTCACAATGCCGTTATGGATGCCTTCAAGGAGATTGACACTATGAGCAACAGTAAAAAACAACAAAATAAAACCCGCATATTAAAGATAACTGCAGTCGCTGCAGTTTCTGCAATTCTTTTAAGTGTTTCTGCATTTGCTTACACCGAAATAAGTGAATGGCTCGAAAAAACAGGAAGATACTCTGCAACTGTAACAAACGATGATATTGATTATAATGAAGCTCCACAAAATGTAAAATTTGAATTAGGTTATCTTCCGAATGAATTTACTGAGCTTGAGCCACCATACAAATATAACTACAATGGTGAAGCCGGTCTTTCTTTTAACATCTTTAAAATTGATGCCGTAAATAAACGAGAATATAAAAATATTATAACCACAGAGAAAACCTCTTTTGGTGAAAACGAAGCAGAAATTCTCACTCTCAACGAAAACAGAATGAGCCTTGCACTTATTTATTTTGAAGAAAAAGGCGTTGTAGTTGAATGCTTCTTCAACAACCACATTCCAAGAGAAGAGCTTAATAAAATTTTAAGCAATTTAAAGGTTGTTGAAGCAACAGGAGATGATGCACTCACTTATGACTACGAAAGTGTACCACATTCTGAAGCGTTTGTTTTTGATATGCCAGAAGTTGAAAAAATTGTAAAACCTGGCGAGGTTTATGAAAACGGCTGGGATTTTGACAATGATGCCTACTACAATATTAAAGTTGTAAAAGCAGAGATTTTCGATAGCGTAAATGGTATTAACGAAAAAGATATGTACTCTCCAAAAAGCCTTGCTGAAACAACTAATAGCGACGGCACTTTAAAAGGCTACAACCGTGAAGAAATTATTTATGGTGACGGTGTAAACACAATTGACACTATTAAGGATGTAAAATTCATCGAAAGGAAGCTTGTAGCAGTAACTATTGAAGCAACTAACATAAATAATACTGCTGGGTCTTTATTCTGCTCAACCTATGATTTAGTTGATGCTTCAAACACATCTCTTACAGATGAAGCTTTTGCTATCGTTTCAGAAAATGATGCCGATTCAAGATTTTATTTTGTTTCTGTCGATGCAAACAGTCAAAAGCAGGTTACTATTTATTATCTTGTAGATGGTGACGTAGATTTTAATAATCTCTATTTACAGGTAAACAATCTTTACACCCAAAACAAACGTAACACAAATTCATTGTTAGAACTTGATTTTTAAATGTATCAACCCCAACAGTTCACAGAAAACTGTTGGGGTTGGTTTCTATTTACCCTGATAATAAACTGTCTGATTATCAGAAACTGATGTTGTAAGCCACACGTTACCGCCGATGACACAATTGTTACCGATTTTTGTGTCCCCGCCTAAAATAGTAGCGTTTGCATAAATAACAACATTATCGCCAATGTCCGGGTGACGTTTAATATCTTTAATAGGATTGCCGTCACTATCTACTTTAAAGCTCTTTGCGCCAAGAGTTACACCCTGATAAATTTTAACGTGATTACCTATTGTGGTTGTTTCACCAATTACAATACCAGTGCCGTGGTCAATAAAGAAATATTCACCTATTGTAGCACCAGCGTGAATATCAATACCCGTTTTTTCATGAGCGAATTCCGTCATAATTCTTGGTATAAGCGGAACTCTTAAATTATATAATTCGTGTGCTAATCTGAAAATTGAAATAGCATAAAAACCAGGGTAGCAAATAAGCACTTCTTCTCGGCATTTTGCAGCAGGGTCGCCCTCGTAAAGCGCTTCAATATCTTTTAAAAGCATAGTTTTTACTTCTGGTAGCTTTTTTATAAACTTTTCACAGATAATTTCTGGTGAGCATACTAAATCTGTACCATTAAATTCACAAGCACCTTTAATTACTTTAGCAAGTCGATTATAAATATTTAAAAGAAGCTCTGTTTGTGAAAGTACGTTTTCGCTACCTTCGCTGTGAGTGTAGTAATCAGGAAACAAAAATGATTGTAAATCTTTGATTACTTTTACAACTTCTTTTCTGTTTAAAACCATTGCTTCGCCATCGGTTGTTTTAATTTTAGATTTTTTATTTATAACGTCTATTTCTTTTATAGTACCAGTTATAAGGTCCATATTGTTGAGAAATTTATCCATTAAAATTCTCCTTTCAAGAAAACATTGCAGTTGAAAGATACCTTTCGCCTCTATCTGTTAAAAGAGCAACTATTGTTTTACCTTTATTTTCAGGTCGTTTTGCAACTTCTATTGCCGCAGAGAGCACCGCACCAGATGAAATTCCGACTAACACGCCTTCTTTTTTAGCAATAAGTCTGCCGTATTCTAAGGCATCTTCATCTTTTACGTCTATAATTTCATCGTAAATATTTCTATCTAATGTTTCGGGAATAAAGTTTGCACCAATTCCTTGAATACCGTGACTGCCACTCTCACCTTTTGTTAAAAGCGGAGATTTTTCTGGCTCAACACCAATTACTTTTATATTCTTATTTTTTTCTTTCAAATATTTACCCGTACCAGAAATTGTTCCACCAGTTCCAATACCCGCAATAAAAATATCTACGTTACCGTCAGTATCTTCCCAGATTTCTGGACCAGTAGTTTCATAGTGAGAAAGTGGGTTTGCTTCATTTACAAATTGACCTGCAATAATTGCTTCTGGAATTTCTTTTTTTAATTCTTCAGCCTTTTCTATTGCACCATTCATACCCTTGCTTCCATCTGTTAAAATTAACTCTGCACCAAAGCAAGTCATTAATTTCTGACGTTCAATGCTCATAGTTTCGGGCATAACAATTATTACTTTGTAACCCTTTGCGGCACCAATAGCGGCAAGACCAATGCCTGTGTTACCACTTGTGGGCTCAATTATAACAGAGTTTTCTTTTAAAATTCCATCTTTTTCTGCTTTTTCAATTATTGCTTTTGCAGGTCTGTCTTTTGCACTGCCTGTTGGATTAAAGCTTTCTAATTTTACTAAAAGAGTTGCTTCTAAATTAAACTCTTTTTCAATATTATTAAGTCTTAAAATTGGGGTATGACCTACTAATTCATCTATTTTCTGATATATTTTCAAAATAAATCACTTCTTTATTTTCTTGTTTTGTTATAGATAATTGACTTGATTTTTGAAATACCTCTTATTCCTTTATCATTTACTTTCAAGTCATCTAATGTATATCTTACGCAAGAAAGCTCTGCTTTATCACTTTCATATAAATCTGCTATTGAACCATCACTAAGTTCAGTAATGCAAGAATAAACAAAACTAAATGGATTTAAAGAGTCGGTTACATTTTTTCTGTAACGCCACTCTACAGTGTTATCGTCATTTACAATACCAACTCTTATTACGCCAAGCTTTCTGATTTTTGTTGAAGGGTAAGAAATAACAACAACCTTTTTGCCGTCAATTTCTTTACTGTAGTTTATTATAGAGAACTGGCAGTTACTACAATAAGCTAAAGCTTTATCCTGTTTGTATGCACTCCAGCTTTCGCCACCATCTATACTGTCACAGTAACTTATATATCCTGCCGTATTTCTTGAGTACATTCTTAAAACGCCATTATTTAAAAGCACAAATTGTGTTTCAGAGCTTTTACCGGAAACACCTACCTGATTTGCTTTTTTAGAACGCTTCCAGTTTTCACCATCATCTGTATAAATTACACTTGTATATTCTCTACCATCATTATTATCATAAACTGCAAAAATAATTCTGTTTTTACCATTGTAATCAATAGAAATACCCCTACCAGGTGCAAAACCGGTAAAACCTTTTGACTCTATTTCTAAATTAAGAATTCTGCCGTCACCCCAGGTTTTACCATTGTCAGAACTTTTCTTAACCCATAAATAATATGTAGGGTAACATTTTATAGGTGAATAAGCGTAAAAAAGATTTGCAATTATATCTTTATCACTCAAAGAGCCATCTTTATTCATTTGTTTAATTAAAACCGGTGTGTATTCTTCGCCTGATTTTTTATAAACCTTATAATCTCTGTCAACATAGTAGTTGTCATAAATTTCATTATCACTGAATTTTTTCACAGGTGCAAAGCCATCTGCAGAAAAGTCATCAACGAAATATGGATATTTTTCCTTGTTTAGCTTTGTGCTTTCTGCTTTTTCGTGACTTGTTTTATCACAAACCGCTAATTTGCCATCTATAAAACCATTTTCTTTACCATAAGTACCGGCACTCCAAAGCCCCATATATGCTGGACACGCATCACACATATGGAAAACTGTTCCGTCTTCACCTTGCACTATTGCAGAATCTACAAAAGCCGCTGAAGTAGGAATTGCTTTATTGTGGTCAAAAAATTCCATATCATCAAACGCATTTACAAACGCTGGCTCTGACCAGTTAACACCATTATCATCAGAGTAACGAATACCAACATCTACATTGGCAGGGTCATCTGTACCGTTACCATATCTTATATCTGAACAAGCCAAAACTCTGCCATTCTTTAACGTAAGAATTGCGGGTATTCTGAAAAGCTTACTGTTAAAAGTACCACTCGCATAAGGATTTGTTATTTTTAATGACATCATAATCACCTTTTTTAATTATTATTCATTTTAGTATAACATAGATTGTAGTTTGTTGCAAGATTCAGGTGTGTTTTACGAGGTAAAATTACATCTGCAAAACTTGTTCTTAACATTTGTTATAAGAAGTTTTGAAAAACTCTTGAACTTGTTCCCTTTTTATTCTTCTTTCTGTCATAATATAGGTAAAATATGAATTTTTTTTGTATATAAAATAATAAATAAACTTTTTCATTAATAAAAAATTTGAAAACGAGATAGAACTTTATTTGTCCTATCTCGTTTTTTCAATTTTATCTTATTGCATCTGCTAATGCACCGACAGAACCTTTTACAGAATCAGAACTTACACCAAATTGTCCTGCAACATAATCTGCATCCCTGTCATAACTACTACCGCCGCTATAACTACTTCCGCTACTGTAACCCCCACCACTATAATTACTATAACTACTTCCTGAATTGCTATAACTGTTGTAATTACTGCTATTTCCTATGAGAGTATTTATAAGACAATAAACTCCTACCGCAAGAACTGCTGATGCCATAAGAATTATTATTATAATTTTTTTCATACTAAATTCATCCTTTTTTAATTTTCTTCTCAACCTAAAAGACTTGTGCATTCAGCAAAAAAAGACATCTCTTCTACTTCTTTTTGTATATCTTCTATGTCGTTTGCATTATTATATATTAATTTATATTTTAATATGAAGTTACCATAAATATCTTTGCATTCGTCAAAACGTACTACGTAGCATCCCGTTTTAGAAATCTTGTACGGAGCCATTATCGTAAAAACTGAACATTCCGAACCTCTAACTAATATTTCCTCTATTACAAATGCATATTGACAAACAACAAATTTTGCTAAAATTTCATCATTTATCGTACTCATTGGAATATTTGTTATATCATCTGATAATTCTAATAAACCACTGTTTTCAAAAATATAATTTCTTAATTCACCAATAGTTACTGAACCTAAATCAGTTCCATATTCTTGATATAAGGCGTTTTCTACATTGCTCGCAGTTTTGTTAATATATGCTTCATTTGATATAAGTTTCATTATTCTTGTACATTCCTGATATGTATCTGCACTTACACCATTAATCTTGCCACTATTACCAAATATTGCAAAAACACATATAAATACTGCTACCACAGCAACAAAAGCAACTATAATCTTTGATTTATGCTTTTTTGGTTTTTCTTCCACATCTCCCATAGTTTCTTGCACAGAAACACTTTCAGTATTACTACTAACGCTATTATCAGTTTCTACTACTATTTCTTCTAAAATGTCAGTGAGCCTTGAACCGCATTCACCACAATACTTCATATTTGCATCATTTTCTTTCCCACAATTTTTACATATCATTTTAAATTTCTCCTTATATAAAAACTCGACATTTTATTATTCTTTAAATAAATTATTGATTGATTTTTATGTTTGTCCAGCCCGAAACATTAGTTTGTCCATAACTGTTATCTCCCCAAGCCACCAAAGTACCATTAGGAAGTAGTCCTACAACATAGTCTGCTTCAGCAGTTACAGCAATAGTTTCATCCAAGAAATCCATATTCTCCCAAGTACATAAAGCGCCATCCGTTGTGGAAACACCTAAAACAAAACACTCAAATCCACCTATGTCAGTTACATTTTTCCAATCTCCGACATTTAAACTATTACCATCATCACCTGTACAACCAGTAGCAACTACAGTACCATCTTTTTTTAGACCTATAGTTGTATCCCCATCCCCAGTTACAACCTTTACTATATCTGTCCAACCATTAACATTACATTTACCATAAGAATTATCGCCAACCGCAAAAACTGTGCCATCTCTTTTTAAAAAAACCGCATGATTATATGAAGCAGATACCATTGCTACATTTGTTATACCTGTTACATCTAAATATCCATATTCACTATTGCCTTCAACAATCTCACCAATTGCGATAACAGTACCATCTTTTTTTACCCCTATTGTGCTACCACCAACCGCATAACAACCCGGAACAACAGTTGTAATAGAAACAATATCTGTCCAATCACTAACATTACATTGGCCGGATCCATTAGCCCCGACCGCAACAACAGTACCATCTTGTTTCAACCCAACTGTAAAATTACCACTCGCTGAAATCGAAACAATATCTGTCCAGTCACTTACATTACACTGACCATATTCATTATTCCCTGTTGCTACTACAGTACCATCCGTTCTAACCGCAACTGTATGTAGTGAACCGGTATCAATAGAGTTAACATTTTTTATTATCAAATTAGATGTTATATCTTGATTTTTTGCAGTATTATCTGTAGGCTCTTTACCTCTAATACCACAAGAACAAAAACTTATAATTAAAGCAACCGCTATCATAAATAATATAAAGTTTTTTACACATTTTTTCATAATCTCATCTCCTACTATTTATTATATAAAAACGGATTAGGAAAATCTTTAGGAATATGCCATGGACTCCCCTTTTTATCCTGTGTTACTCTAGGATCTTTACATTTCCTACACCATTCTTGAACTTTCTTTTGAGTGACACCCCAAAGTTCAGCTGCTTCTTTTGTCCCCATATCTGCCATGTTTTTTCTCCTCAATATATTCTTTGCATCATCATTTTAATACAAATTTTTACTAAAGTCAATAGTAAATATATTTACTTGGTATAATAAATTTGGTGATTATATGACATACATCAAAATCATTAGGGATTTGCGAGAAGATAGTGATATGACTCAACAAGAAGTCGCTGATTATCTTGGAACTTCTCAAACCATGTATGCTCGTTATGAGCGTGGTGCAAACGAACTCCCTATAAGACATCTAATTAAATTATGCGAACTTTACAATGTTTCTTCAGATTATATATTGGGAATAGAAAAATAGTTCATTGATTTTTACTGAATCAATGAACTATTTTTTTATCAAATTAAAATATTCCAAATTCTCAATTCTCAATCAATCCCGAATGCTTCGCCCTCTCGAAGTCCTGCTCACTTCCGTTGCCTTCTTTGAGATTTTCTAAAATGAGTGTTTCAACTGCTTTGTGGAGTTTTTCGTTTGCTTCTTCTAAATCCATTTCGCTTACATCAATTGGTTCACCAATTCTTGCAACGAGATTTTTTGGTCTGAATTTATAGTCACCTGAAACACCAACAGGGATAACTAAAGCGTTATTCTTTTTAGCAAGGGAAACTGCACCAAATTTAAACGGCATAAGTAAATCTTCTGTTTTATTTCTTGTGCCCTCAGGGAAAATACCTAAAGCACCGCCTGACTGTAAAACCTCAGTTGCAGCATCTTTAGCCTCTGAATCGTGACCATTTCTGTTTACAGGAATACAACCAGCCGCTTTAAAGAACCACGCAACCTTTTTGTTTTCAAAATATTCGCTTTTTGCCATATAGTGAATTGGTCTTTTTGTTGAAATAATAACCATACATTGGTCCATTAAGTGCTTGTGGTTACAAGCAACTACAATAGCACCGTTTTCAGGAATATTTTCTTTACCTATAAGCTTAGGTGAATACCAGAACTTAAAAATCGGTTTTAATATAGTAGATAAAATTTTAAAACCTGTGTTGCTTTTTGCGTAGTTTGTCATTATAAAGTACCTTCTTCTACTTTCTTTAAAAAATCAGAATTAGCCGGAACAACGTATTTAATAGCCTTTTCAACTATATTAAACGTTGCTTCTGTTACAATTTTTACTTCACCGTCAAAATTAACTGCAGATGGTTTTTTACTTTTAATTGTAATCTTTTTTCCTCGTTTAAAGTGAGTTCTTTCCCAACTTAAATGCTCACCACGTTTATATGGTGCAATAAGACCTAAAAGTGTAAGTCTTGAGCAATTCTTTTCAACAACAACAAAGTCTAAAAGACCGTCATAAGTGAGTGCTTTCGGCGCAGCCATATAACCACCGCCATACCAACGGGAATTACCTACAACGCAGAAAAGAACATCCTTTGTAAAAGGCTCGTCATCATCGAACTGAATAGTAAAGGTGTTTTTCATTTTGCCTATAAAGCAATAAAGAAGTGCTGCGGTATATGCAGTTTCCGGTGATAAAAACGGTATCTTCTTAAAATCCGCCTGTTTTGCACAAACCTCTGCATCAAGTCCCATTGAGCATTGATTAATTGCATATTGATCTCCGTATTTAATAAGGTCAAACTCCATCGGAGTTCCGGTAATATGTGCTTTTAAATCCAATAAATCTTCTTTATTACCGAAAATTCTTATAAAGTCGTTACCACTACCCATAGGAATAGCCGCAACCTCTGCATTTTTTTGCTCTGCACAAGCGTTAACCACTTCTGAAAGCGTACCGTCACCGCCACAAGCGTAAAATCTTATATGTTCACCCGTAGCTACTTTTTCTTTTGCAAATTCATTTGCATTACCAACACCTGTAGTTACGTAAATTTCATAATCTTCAATACCAAGCTCTGAAAACGCCTGCTTGATTTTTTCGCTGTAAGCAGTGTGGTCAATACCATTACCTGCAACAGGATTGATAATAAAAATATGTTTCATAAAGCCATCTTCTCTCATAGATTAGATTTATTTAAAATACATATATAACTGGCATTTAATCATACCGTTATATAATTTTCTTCGTTTGTCTGCTTTTCTCCCAAAGCAGGTTTCAAATTCTTCGTCAGGTGTAATTATATAATAACTCCAGCCGTGACTTTGTGGGAACACCCTCCCCATTTCTCTGTAAAGACGTTCAGCCTCTTGTAAATCAAGAAGTCTTTCACCATAAGGTGGGTTAACAAGGACTGTACCTCTTTCAGTATGTCTTTGAAAATCTTTAATATCACGTTTTTCAAAATGAAGCTTTTTGCCTATTGGAAGACGTGCAGCATTCGCCATAGCAAGTTTTATTGTTTCACCGTCAATATCTGAACCAAACCCTTGGAAGTCTGTATCAATCTTTTCAAGACTTCTTGCTCTTTCACGTTCTTCTGCCCAGATATTTTTAGGCAACACCTCAAAACGTTCTGCGGAAAAATGACGATTTAAACCTGGTGCTATATTATGAGCATATAAAGCACCTTCTATCATTAAAGTACCGCTACCGCACATAGGGTCATAAAGAGTGTGGTAATGCTTTAATTTTGCAAGTGAACAAATAGCCGCCGCCAACGTTTCTTTCATTGGTGCAAAGTTACTTTGTAAACGGTAACCCCTTTTATGAAGCCCTGCACCAGAAGTATCTATTAAAAGAGTTGCTTCGTCATTCATAATTGAAAACTGAATCTGATGTGTAGGACCTGTTTCATCGAACCACGAAATGCCATATTTTGATTTAAGTCTTTCAACAACTGCCTTTTTAATAATTGCCTGACAGTCGCTTACACTGAAAAGAGTTGATTTTAATGAATACCCCTTTACCGGGAAAGCATCATCTTTTAAAATCCATTGTTCCCAAGGAAGATTTTTTGTACCCTGAAACAATTCTTCAAATGTTGTTGCTTTAAAAGAACCAACTAAAATCTGCACTCTTTCTGCAAAATGTGAGCATATATTAACTCTCGCAAGAAGATTTTCGTCGCCTGAAAAAAGCACTCTGCCGTTTTCTGCTTTTACGTCTTCTGCTTCTAATGAACGGAGTTCATCTGCAATAATGCCTTCTACACCTAAAAGGCAAGGAATAACAAAATTTATTTTCATATTTTAACCTTTCGCTTTTTCAATCTGAAACCAGAACTCTACACCATTCTCTTTATTAGTAAAGCCACATTCACATTTGTGCATATCCATTATAGATTTTACAATAGAAAGCCCTAAACCAAAACGGCCTTCTTTTCTTGAGTGGGCTTTGTCTGCTCTGTAAAATGAATTGAAAATATTATCTTTATCTTTATCATCAATAAAGCTACCTGAATTATAAACGGAAACTTTATATTTTTCACCTGAATCTTCAACCGAAACTATTATTTCTTTTTCATTTTTTGTATGACTACAAGCGTTTGAAATATAGTTTGAAAGAACTCTTTCTATCTGTGATTTATCTGCAAAAACCATTAATTTAGTTTCTGGGTCTATAAATTTTGCATTTATTTCTTTTTCTTCAAAAATCGGCTTTGCCGCTTTCATATATTCTTTAATAAATTCGTTTAACTCGAAATCTTCTTTATTAAGAGTTTTCATTCCTGAAGAATATAAAGATGCTTCTAAAAGACTTAAAACAAGTGAATTCATTTTATCTGCTTCGTTCATTATTATATCGCAATACTCCTGCATTGCGGTGTCTTCTTCACTGACGTTTATTTTAAGACCCTCTGCGTAACCACGAATTATAGCAATAGGAGTTTTTAACTCGTGAGATGCTGACGAAACAAAGTCTTGTCGCATTTTTTCTAATTTTCTTTCTTTTTCAATATCACTTACCAACTGCTCGTTTGTTGTTTTTAATTCAGTCAGAGCAGTGTCAAGTGAAGCTGAAAGCTTGTTTATGCTATCAGCCAATATACCTATTTCATCTTTACTGTTGATTTCGCACTTTTGCGAAAAATCAAGATTGCTCATTTTATTTGCTGTTTCTGTAATTTTTATAATCGGCTTTGTAAAGCGTTTAGCATAACCAGAAATATATATAAGAGCTAAAAGCATCGCCACCACAGCGATTAACGTCGTAACACGTGTTGCTATTGAGGCATTTTCCTGAATAACGTCTTTCTGAGAAGTTATTTCTATATGATAACCATTAGAAAAATCCTTACCATAGAGTATATACTGAGTAGAACTGTTTTCTTCCTGCAAAATATTGAAGTAACTACCATCCTCGTTTTCAGCACGGCTTACAACAATAAGCTTATTACCAGAAACAAAGCGACCGCTACCTTCATAAACGTAATTATCATTATTATCATAAAGGTCAATGCTTACGCCGTTTTTGACTTCAAATTCTCTTAATAAACTCTGATAATCACCTATATGTTCTTCTGATTCCTGTGCCATTTGTTTTAATGATAATTCTTCATTCCACAAATAAACGTTATCAAGGAGTTGTGAGTTAACTACTATTAAAGCGATAAGAGAAACTACGAATATTGCACCAACTTCAAGAAAAACACGAAATCTGATACCGAGTTTTTTCTTCACCGCTTTATCTCTCCCTACATCTGTATTTTATAACCTGTGCCATAAATGGTTTTAATGTGATTTACTCCCCATTCTGAAAGCTTTGTTCTGAGTCTTGCAACGTGAGAATCAACTGTTCTCGTGTCGCCCTCGTACTCATAACCCCAGACCTCATCTAAAAGTTGTTCTCGGGTGTAAACTCTGCCTGGATTTGAAGCAAGCTTTAAAAGAATTTTATATTCCTTTAACGTAAATTCTACGGCTACTCCGTCTAAATAAACCTCGTGAGCCAATGGATTTATAATTAAACTGCCGAGTGTTATATTATCATTTTCCGTTTTCTTTTCTTTAGGAGCAGCACCTCTTTTTAAAAGTGCATCTACTCTCTTTGTGAGTACTGTCAAAGAAAATGGCTTTGTAACGTAATCATCTGCACCAGATTCAAAGCCCATAATCTGGTCAAAATCCTGACTTCTTGCAGAAACTAAAACAATCGGAATACCACTTGTTTCTCTGATTTTACGGCAAACCTCCCAGCCATCAATTTCAGGCATCATAATATCAAGAAGTGCCATATCAATATCTTTATTCTTCTTAAAAATATTAATTGCCTCAAGGCCATCTGCTGCTTCCAAAATCTCGTGACCAGACTTAGAAAGACAATCGTTAATAAGCTTTCTTATTAACTGTTCATCATCTGCAACAAGAATTTTTGCCATAAAATCACCGCCTTTTAATTTTTAGAATTATTAGCCGGACAAACCTTCATACATATACCACAAACTACGCCACGACCAATATGATGATACGCTTTCTTCATATAATCGCTACATATTTGTGGACTGAAAATCTCTTCTCTTTTTACACCTTCATGCCAATCATTACCAAGAATTGCACCTGACGGACACGCTTTGACACACAGATTGCAACCTTTACAAATATCGTTTATGAGTTCACAATCTCTTTCTACGGGACAATCTGTGATTATTGTGCCGAGTCTTACTCTTGCACCATATTCTTTATGTAAAAACAATGAATTCTTACCTATTGTGCCAAGACCTGCTTTTCTTGCCGCTTCCTTGTGAGAAAATCTGCCGTTAAAAGGTGTTCCCGGCATACTCTGAGAAGCTGCTACTGTTATATATTTATATCCCTTTGACTCTAAAAACAACCCTGCTTTTAAAAGACAACGGTCAATAAATGCATTAACTGTTCTGTAATGATTAAAATATGTAGGAGTAGGTTCCAAAGTAATTTCATCAATAATCGCATCTGAAAGCTTCACTACAATGCTCACTGCATTCTGCAATTCACCCGTATCTGCATTACCTAAATATGAAAAACCGACGTCACTTACACCTTCATTAAGTAAAAGCTCTTTAAGCTCTTTCTGCAACGACAAAATATCATTCTGTGCCATTATCTGTCCTCATTTTTTCCATACAGTTAAGAACCTTCTGACTCATTGTCGCACATTCATAATAAAGACCTTTATTGTGTTCAAAATCAGTTATAAAATTATACATACTTCTTGCTTCATTTGACATAAGTGTAATTTTATCCTCTGAAGCAATTTCATCAATAATATTACCTTTTTTATCAAAATTCTTGATTCCCTTTAATTGTGAAACGGCGTCAATAGTTACAGCACCTTCGTCACCTAAAATCTGTGATGGCGCTCTGCCTTCTGCAACCTTTGAGTATGAAACTGTTATAATTTTATCCTTATACTTTAATATTGCAGAGCCTGCACCATCTACCCCTGTAAAGAGAAAATGCTGAAGTGCAGTAACCTCCTGTGGTTCACCAAACAAATCTATTGCTGGGTAAACACAATAAATGCCCAAATCGTTAAGTGCGCCAGCTTTCATTTCAGGATTGAATATATTAGGCAAGCCACCTGATAAAAGCATATCATACTTTGAAGATAACTGAGAGTAATCGAAATGTGCCGAAGTAATATTTCCTATACTCTGAATAGCTTCCTTCAGTGCATATCTTGCACTTGTGTGCATATACATAATAGCCTCAAAATATCTTACGTTATTTTCTTCTGCTAAAAAGAATAATTTTGAGAACTCTTCACTTGTTACTGTAACAGGCTTTTCACATATTACGTGTTTTTTATTTTCCAAAAGGAATTTACACTGTTCATAGTGGCACGAGTTAGGACTCGCCACATAAACAAAATCTGTATCTGAATCTGCTACCTCTTCAATAGATTTAAAAACCCTTTTTGCTCCTACCGCCTGAGCGAATGCATTTCCCTTTTCTTCTGAACGTGAATATACGCCATCAAGCTGGAGCCCATCAACTAATTTTGCACCTTCTATAAAAGAGTTTGTAATCCACGAAGTACCAATTACTGAATATTTAATTTCCTGCATCACTCGTCGCCCCCTATCAACTCATTTTTCTGTATTCTTAAAAAATCTACTACACTCTCTGGAGTCAATATTCTTTTTCCGTGTTTAATAAGACCCTTTATAGTCTTTTGAGGGTTACCATCCCACTCACTTTTTTCACTTGCTGGTATTTTCATTTCTTTTAAAATATCGCAGTAGAACTGAGACGTACCCATAAACTGCAAATAACCTCTTTTGCTACCGCCATTCCACGCTGTTTCAGCCACCGCAAACCATCTTGGGAAACACATAAATGCCAATTCCTCGAAATTTTTAATATGCTCAGACCATGCTGGTGACTCTATTCCTAAAACTGAGTTTTCACCTACTTCGGTTAGTCCCTTAAGCTTTTTCGGTTTGAATTTATATATTTTTTCCAATGAATTAACAGCATATGGATAATCAACATATAACGGCACGTTACATTCAACAATAAGCTTATTACCACTATTAGCCCACTCTACACTCTTATTATTTTTTTCAAGCCACAATGAAACCGCCATATTGTTGGAGTCGAGATTACCACCCTTTAAGGCGTCATTCCAGCAGATAGCTGTCTTACCCTTTTTCTTAAGATACTTAGCTATTTCATTCATTAACCAGCCTTGAAGCTCCTGAAAATTCTTAAGACCTAATTCATCTTTTTTAGCCCTGCAATGTGGACACTCTATCCAGTTTTTCTTCGGTGCTTCGTCACCGCCGATATGAAAATATTTATCTGTAAAGATTTCGCACATTTCGTCAATTACCGCATAAATAACGTTGAAGGTTTCCTCTTTACCTACACATAAAATATTCTCGAATATTCCGCCTTTTGTTTCGGGTTCTGTTTTTTCACCCTTGCACGATATTTCAGGATACGCCGCAATCAATGATGTTGTGTGCCCTGGAATATCAAACTCTGGTATAACCTCAATATACCTTTCGTGACAATACTCAACTATTTCTTTAAGCTCTGCTTTTGTGTAATAGTGTGCGTATTCATTCTGGTCATTTTCTTCTCTGCTGAATTCCGATGCTCTTCTTTTACTACCTACCTCTGTGAGAAGCGGATATTTTTCCATCTCAAAACGGAACCCTTGGTCATCAGTTAAATGAAAATGGAACTTGTTTAATTTGAAAAGCGCACAAGCATCGATTATCTTTTTTACCTCATCTACTGTAAAAAAGTGCCTTGAAGAATCGAGCATAAATCCACGATAAGAAAATTCGGGCTCATCTGAAATATAAAGGAATGGAAGGCACCCACGGTAATTAAACATCAATTGTTTTAACGTGGTTTCGCCATAATATATACCCTTTTCACTTGCACCTTCTATAAAAACACCATCTGCATTAATAGTAAGACGATAGCTTTCATCCTTCTCGAATGAGTGTTTTATTTCTTTTTTTACTTCTGGCTCTTTTTCAAAATAATAAAAACCAGACTTTAGCTCAAGCTTTGTTGGTGTAGGAATAAGATGCATATATTTTCACTCCTTTTCTAAAAATACTTATACAGATTAATAATACTATTAAATCGCAGCAATGTCAATGAAAAAGAGCGAAAAAAGAGACTGTAGTGAGTGCTCACTACAGTCCTGATATTTTACACGAGTTCGTATGTTACTGTATATTCTGGGATATATTCACCAGTACCGAAATCTCTTGCTCTGGAAATAACCTTATCCTCATAAACTTCAAGAATAACACCAGTTGCAACGTTATATTCACCATCTTTATTTGTGATACCGATTGAAGGTACGTTTATACCGTGAATATTACCGATTTCTTCATAAGTATATTGACCAATACCTGTATGAAGGTGACCTGTAAGATAGAAAACGTTATCATATTTATTAAGAAGTTCATAAACGATATCTGACTGGTCGCCGATTGTACCTGACTCCCAGAGTGAAGCACCCCAGGTAAGTGGAAGACCATGTGTATCTCTTAATGGGTAGTGACCCATAACAAATACAGGCTTACCGCTTGCTGAAATTGCAGCAACTCTTTCTTCAAGCCACTCTAACTGTGCATCACTTAAATATGCATCTTCAAAGCGCATTTCATCTGAACCAATAACAAGGAATGAATAACCATCAACTTCATACTCAAACCAGATATTATCGATTGCTTTATCTTTTGGATTAAGATTATTTGTAAAATCAAAATAACGTTGTGTTGATTGCTCATAATCACGAATTCTTATATCGTGGTTACCTGCGCACATAACAAAGTTATCAACCTTTGTTACTTTTTCTAAATCGTCTGTAAGACTGTCATATTCTGATTGGAAACCATTTTCAACAATGTCACCAGCAACTAAAAGAGCATCTATCTGAGTAGCTGAATTCTGTAAATCGTCACAAGCAGCAACAAAATTTATCTCTCTTTCAGGGTTGTAGTTACAAAGCTGTGTATCTCCCCAGAGAACTGCCATAAGCTTTGCATCAGGCTCTGCATAAGAAATTCGTGTATCTGTTGAAGGAACGCTTATGCCACCTGTTAACATTGTTAAGGCAATAATAATACTGTTTATTTTATAAATGATAGAACTGATAATTTCAATACCACCGCTAAGACCTGCAAGTGCTTCCATTTATATACCCTCCAAATAAAAATAATTTATTTTATAAGTGAAAATATTTTACAACATTTTCTATTGTTTGTCAACAAACTTTAATTCACCATTTGCTTCTCTCGACTCATCTGCCAAGAAAATAATGTTATGACCTGCAATTGAATCATATATGGATGTGCAGGAAACTGATACCTCTTCACCTGCAACAAACTTAATAAAGTCGGCTGTAAGATTATCATCACCACCGCCGTGACCATCTAAATCGAAATCTTCTATATCAAGTCTTTCTTCCACATACATATTTTCATTATCAGGGTCAATTTTAGTAAATTTGATTACGTTGCTTTCAAACTCACCATAAATCTCGCCCTTTGTACCTGTAACCTTAAGAACTCTGAGTGGAGCTGCTGCACCACCTATCATATTGTGAGTACCTGTTGCACCATTTGAGAAATTTATTAAGACACTCTGGTGGTCAACAACATTGTTATCACATTTATATATACATCTGCCGTAATCACTGTGATTTAAAAGCTCTATTCTTTGTTCCATTGTAGGATTTTCTACACTTTCGAGTTCTTTCCACACATAAAATTCCCAGGAGCCCAAGTGGTCAAGATAAATCTTTTTTGCACTATACTGACAAGTCTCAACCAACGGACAATCTTTAAGGCAATATGTACCTGAATTCTTTGGTGCATTTTCTTTTCTGAATTGCATTCGTGAACCAACTGATGATACTGTCAAAGGCTTTAATGGTGACATAAGCCACATCATAATATCCATATCGTGACAACACTTTGCAAGTAGCATTGAGGTGTGACATTTTTCACTATTTCCCCACTTGCCCCTTACAAACGAGGTTGCCATGTGATGATAGCTGACATTTTCAATAGTTTGAATATTGATTATGTCACCCAATTCCCCACTTTGAATTTTTTCTTTGAATTTTAAATAAAATGGACTGTAACGGAGCACGTGGCATATCATAACCTTGTTTTTATGCTCATTTACAACATCCAACAGCTCTTTCATCTCTGTCTTATTTACACAAAAAGGCTTTTCTAAGAGCATATCATACCCCATTTTAAGTAATGGAAGCGATGTTTCAACGTGTTGCTCATCCATTGTGCCGTTAATTACTGCATCAGCAAATTTTGGTACCTTTGAGAGTGCTTCTGCATCTACAAAGCAGTTTTCTTCTGGAAATCCGAATTTTTCACATACCATTTTTCTGCGATATTCATCAGGGTCAGCAACACCAACGATTTTTAATTCGTCGGGATGCTTCAATGAATAATCGGCATACACCATAGCACGATGCCCAGCCCCTAAAACTATTGCCGTAATTGGTTTTTTCAAGTTTCTCAAGTCCTAACCTATCTTAATTTCTTATACATTCCCACACCGCCGAAAGCGGTAATAAATTTTTTAAATCCGTTACGTTTATAAAATTTTATAGCCCCGGTATTTTCTGCATCAGCTAAGAGCATTACTGATTTTATACCTTTCTCTTTCAATTCAGAAAGAAGTGTATTAATCATCTTTGTGCCGAAGCCTTTACCCTGATAATCGGGTAAAAGATTAATATGAAGATGTGCCGGATAAAATCCCTTTAAAAGCATATAAGGAAGCGGAATAAATAAAACCTTTCTTGCTTCGCTTTTATTGATTTCTGCTATTTTCTTTATATAGTCCTTATAGAACGCTTTTCTGAAATTCTTTTCATCAGTGGAGCAAATTATATAACCTACTATCACTTCACCATCACAAAGCACAAAGCAATTATCTGCTTCGTGCTCTATATAATAAGCAGCATACGTAAGACCATTTATTTTTCCGATAGCCTCATCTCTTATTGATAAGTTGCCTGCAGTCATTCTGCAAACAAACATTACTCTTTCTAAATCGCTCTTTTTTGCTTTTCTTATTTCTACCATAGATTATTTCAATTTCTTATTAAGCTTATTATTTTCAACAAGAGGTAAACGAGTACCATCAGGACGTTCAACAATTGTTGATTCGAGTGTATTAACAAGATTTTTTCTGAAAGCGGCTACGTATTCAGCTCTTAATTTTTGCTGCTCTTTTTTCTCTTCTTCTGTAAGACCGCTTTCTCGTGATTTTCTTGCTAAAAAATTTATTCTGTCTATTTTTGATTGTTCCATTTTTTCTCCTTATAACAAATTCCTTAAAGATTCAATTTTTTTGCTTTTGCAATATCATTAATTCTTTCTACCTAAAACCTTTTTAAAAGCAAACGCTATTTTTTCTCCAAAATGCACACTTATAAAACGATATATTTTACCTCGTAAAATATTGTATTTACTTTCCCAGCTTGCTGCATAGCGATGAATCGAGCGGGTTTTTTCTGTAATAGTAATTTTACCATTACGCATATCAATAGGAGCAAAGTATTCCACCGGAAAAACATTTATTCCTGCAACCTGCTGAATTTCATCTGTTCTTTCCTTCAACCCATATTTTTTCAGCAACTCAGTTGTACGCTCCACAATGGTATACAAATTCAAAGAACCGTCTTCATTTAAAAAAGAACTTTTTTCGTAATCTTTAAGTATTTCACGACAAAAGTCAAGCCCTGGCTCCAGAGCGCAACCCAAGCCTGGATTTATTGCTATTGCTTTTTTATAATCTGTGTTTTCGCACCCCATAAATGAGCCTTGTGCTAAAATATCCTCAAAACCTTTTATAACCTCAACATCTGTATCAAAATAAATGCCACCTTGTTCATAAAGAATCTTGTAGCGGGCATAATCGGATACAAAAGCATATTTTTTTGCTTCGTAAGCCTCTTTTACATACTGACAGCAATTAAAATCAAAATTGCTTTCATTCCATTCAATAATCTCGTAATCAGGAAAATGCTTTTTCCAACTTTTAAGGCACTTTTTACCAAGCTTGTTTAAAGGCTTGCCACCAAACCAGCAATAATGAATCTTTTTTGGAATCATCAGATAAATCTCCTCTTTACAGCCGAGTTTTCATCGACTTCCATCAATAACATCATAAACAAGAAGTTGTAGTTAGCATCATTTAATAACGTCTCAACAAGGCTAACAACCATACACGCCAAAAATGCTTTTTTAGATAATACGTTATGTGGTGTCATATCATCAACATGACGACCATTAAGGAGGCACCATACAAACAGTAACGTTGGCGCAATACCAATTGTTTTCCAGAACGCCAAATAAATATTATGGGCCGAGTCTGTAATTTCGCCGATACTGATAACAAGACTCTCGCTGGTACCCGAACCTAAAATTGGTGCATCCTTTATAATCTCCCAGGTGTGAAGCCAAACCACTTCTCTACCTGTGTATAAAGATTTACCAAGGAGTTGGAAATCACCCAGAACCTCGTATGATGAAATATAAAGAATAGGAACAATCGCACCTGCAAGAACAAGTAAAAACAAGATTTTTCTATAATTTAATCTTTCAATAAATATAATTCCTATTAAAAAGAGTATAGAAATAATAGCCGAACGACACTCTGATTGCCAGATGTAATAAAGAGCAACAACTGTTGCTACAACAAACGCTGCATCTCGTATCCATCTCTTTTTAACCAACAAACCTATAAGAGAAACAACATTAAAATATAAAACGAGCAGTAATATTCCGTATGTATTCAGATTGATATTGTCATACCCATCATATACCCATAAAATACCATATTTCCAGCGAAATTTAAAACCTGATATGAGAAAACACAACAATCCAATTGTAAGAATCCTTATAAATTGCACTTGTCTTAAAGTAAATGAGACATTGTTAAGCAAAATAAGAAACATACACATATTAAGATATGTAATTACAACACCAAAGCTTCTGTTTTTTATTAAAGAAACAAACAATAGCAGTATTGTAACTATAAATATTGACCACTCTCTTCTTTTAACAACTATATTGGAATTAATTACTGTAGCCAACAGTAAAAAAATACATATTAATGCAATACCTATTGAAGATGATAGTAACACACCTTCGCCCATATATCGCAAAACAAAAGGGCTCACCAACACACACAACATCAGAAAATATGTTATGCGTTGCTTACCACGATTCCACGTCGACATTTCTAATACTCCCTTAGATTTTAAAATTTATGTAAAATTTTTTCGTAATATTTAATAGTTTCAAAACTCACTTTTTCCCACGAAAATTCTGATTCTATCATTTTTCTGGAATGGAGAGCTTTATTCTCCCAGCAATCTCTGTCACTGATTGCTTTTTTTATAACACCTGCAACTGCTTCAGAATCAGTTTCAGAAACCCAGCCAGAGTCATATTGCTTTATAAAATCACCTAATGTTGTTCCCTTTGTCACAAGGCATGGAACACCATAGCTTTGTGCCTCCAGAATACCCATAGGCATTCCCTCAAACCTTGAAGTCTGAATAAATATATCTGCACCCAACAATACTTTTTTCTTTTCTTCACCGCTGACTGCAGGATGCAACTTAACAATATTATGTAACCCATGCTGGTCAAGCATTGATTTCATTTTTTCATATTGGCTTTCTTCTGATGGGCCATAAATTGAAAAAACACACTTTTTCTCTTCAAGATACTCTTTGATGTAATTAACAGCTTCTAACAAAATATCTAATCCCTTGTGATACACCGCAATTCTGCCAATATAAACAAACTGGATTTTTTCGTTGTTAAACGAAGCCTTTTTTGTTTTTGGAACAGCTATACCATTTGTTGCCACAAACTTTGTATTATGTTTCTTTGTAGCATCCAGTTCAAATTGCGAAAGGCATTGCACAGCCTTTGCACCATAAATAAAACGATTAAAGAGAAGCGGATTCGCTATTTGTTTTTTTAATTTCTTTATTTTTTGTGCATCCTCAGTTAAACCACCATGAGGAATTATAATGTATGGTATCTTTCTTTTCCTTAATTCTCTGCTATAAGAAAGATAGACTGGATAGTATATCTCGTGAAAAACAACTAAATCCGGTTTATTAAACGGCTCTGACAAATCAGATATCTTTTTTTCGCAAGTAAATTGTGTTTTTATATTTTCTATTTTATTAGGAGTTATATTGAGTAATGCAACCTCAGTATGAGCCTGCTGTGAAATAACGTGCATAGGAACAACGTTACATACACCATTGTATGGGTCATCTGAAACACGTGCTATATGCAAAATTACCATACATCCTCACTCCTTTTAAAATACAAGCACTTTACATCTCTGCCATATTATTCTGCGATTCAATATCTTCCACATCTTTAACCGCAGTAACTTGTCCTGCTTCTACACCGCTTGTGCTATCCTTAAGAAACAGAATTCTTATAGTAGCAAACATCAATTTAACGTCTTCAAACAAAGACATATTTTTAATATATAAAAGGTCCATTTCAAGCTTATCGTAAGGTGTAGAATTATATTTACCATACACCTGAGCAGTACCAGTAAGACCTGCTTTTACCTGAAGTCTCAATCTGAAAGATGGTAAAACTTCTTCATACTGTGCTGCAATTTCAGGTCTTTCAGGTCTTGGACCTACAATAGTCATATCACCTTTTAATATATTGAAAAGCTGTGGAAGCTCATCAAAACGGCAAGCACGTACAACCTTACCAATTGGCGTAATTCTGTCGTCCTTTTCAGATGCAAGACGAGCAACGCCATCTTTTTCTGCATCAACCCTCATGCTTCTGAATTTCAATATTTTAAAGTGCTTACCATCTTTTGTAAGACGAGTCTGCTTATAAAGGGCAGGACCACCATCATACACTTTAATCGCAATTGCAACTATCACCATAAGCGGACTAAGAAAAACAATTCCTATAAGAGAAACTATAATATCTATAGCACGTTTTATAACAAGATATTCAGGCTGAAGATATGCGCGACTTACGCTCATAACTGGTGTGCTGAATTGAACAACGTGACGTGAACCCATCATAATAATATCACCAACGTGTGGAACAAAATAACCTTGTTTATTTGTGTCAACACACTCTTTTGCAATTGAGTTTCTGAGAGTCGCTGAAACACCAACTGCAAAAACAACCTCATATGGTTCAATCGCCTTTAATAAGTCTCTGTAATCAGCCATATCACATTTGAGATATTCCTGAACATCAAACTTTTGTGGAAATTTTGAAACCTCATCTAATCTACTTAAATCTTCTTCATTTCTGTAAAGAACAATAGTCTTTTTAGGCGGATTAAAGGCAAAATAAATTTTATTTGCAACATAAGTCCACAAAAAATTCAACCCCAACTGAATTACATATAACACTAAAAGTGGTAATATAGGGTCAGGATACCAAAGGAATGCAAAAATGTGTGCTACAACAATTATTGCCAAAGAAATTGTAGTAGAAAGTGACTGAGCATAAACAAGCTCTGAAACCTTTGAAAAACCAACCTCATACATATGATATACTCTGCCAAGAATGAATATAATTAGTGTATAAAAAACACTCATTATAAAGTCAAAACGGGCGTGTAATGCAGAGTCATCTTTTTTATAGAAAATTGTCCAACATACAAAAAACATTGCCCAGGTTATAGCTATATGAACAATTTTCAGTATTCGCATTTTTGTAGCGCTATCAATTTTAATGCTCATTCATTTTTCTCTTTTCATTATATTTTTTATGTATAACTATATTAAATCTCTTCACAAAAATGGCACACTACACCATTTTTGTATATACTGTTACATTATAGCACAAAAAAGTCCTCGCTTCAATAAGAAACGAGAACTTTTCAAACTTTTTTATATTACTTCTGCCTTAGGGTGAAAGGAATTATCCGAACCGTGTTTTTTATAAACGGATTTCCGTTCACTCTGCGTTGAAATACTCGCTAATCCGTCAGGATTAGCTCCGTTTTCGCCTTGATTGACCATAAATCCGTTCTATAAAAAATCTTCGACCTAAAAGCGAAGGATTTTTATTGGATTTTTGGTGTTGAGGGTGAAGTAAGGCTATCGCCTTGCAAGACCGAAACGCCGAAAAGGCTTAAAAATACTCGCTTTTAGGCAGGTTCGGATAACTCATTTCACCCTAACGGCAATTATTAATAATCCATTCTATAAATTCTCTGACTGCGCCATTGCCACCATCTTTAGAACTGACGAAATCAGAAATATCTATAACCTCTTTAACAGCATCTTTAGGGCAACCAATTAAACCACCAGCTGATTTTATTGGTAACATACAAGGTAAATCTATAATATCATCACCAATATATGCAACATTCTTTAATGAATACTGGTAGCCATCTTCTTTGAATGTATTTATAATGCTTTCAAGACATTCAAATTTATCACTAACACCCTGATAAACATTTGTAATATCTATTTCTTTACATCTGTTAAGTAAAATATCGCTCTTTCGTGCTGTAATTATTACCGGTACAATGTCATTTTTAGGTAAAAGATTTTTAATACCACAACCATCTTTTATATCAAAAGCCTTGAACATTTCACCATTATTACCCATATAAATTTTTCCATCTGTTAATGTACCATCAACATCCATAACGAGAAATTTAATCACAATATTACCTCTTATTACGCTCTTAATAATTCTTTTACTTCTTTAACAACTTTATCTTCGAGTTGTGGTCTTATCTGACCTGTTTCCCAATTGATTTTAGGTATAAGCAAAGTATCTTCTGGCATACAAATGTTTATCAAGCATGGCAAATCATCATTAAGCCAATCTTTACACCTGTCTAATTCTTTATAAGAATTCAAAGTAACTGCTCTTATTCCATAAGCTTCTGAAATCTTTTGAAAATCAGGTACTGAATAACCACTCGCTCCCGTTGTCTGAGCATACCTTGAATTATAAGAACCATACTGAATTTCACTTATTTTACCAAGAACAAAGTTATTAAGAACAAATATTTTTACAGGAAGTTTTTCCCTTTTAACGGTTTCAAATTCCTGAATATTCATTTGCAAACCGCCATCACCAGTTATACAATAAACTGTTTTATTGTTAGTAGCTATTGATGCGCCTATTGCATACGGCAAACCACAACCCATCGAACCATAACCACCACCTATTAAAATGCGGCCATTATTTCCTTTTAAAGAAAGTGATTGTGCTGCCCAACATTGATTTTGACCAACATCGACTGCAACTATTGGATTTTCAGGAAGCAATTCTGATATTTTTTCAATAGTAAAATTGCCCTCTTCTTTATCATAAGGTTCTAAAAGTTGTTTTGCTTTTAAACAATTGTTAAACCAATCTGAATAGTCACCAATAGGTTCTGTTAAAAGTCTTTGCATAAATTCTGTTGCATCTACAAGATGTTTTTCTTCATCTGGTTTAATATTTCTGCTTAATTCATATTGGTCAATATCTGCTCTTATAAGTTTTGCTTTAGGAGCGAAACGCTCTGTGACACTTCCCACTTGTCTTAACCCTAAACGAGCACCAACAGATATAATCAAATCGCTCTCATTAAGAATCATATTAGAAATCCTGTTTCCATAAGTTCCGATAAAACCAAATCTTATATCATCCTGTGCTAAATCAACCGCATTCATTGTAGTTAAAACAGGAATATGTGTTTTATGTGCAAACTCTAAAACAAGAGGTGCTGCGCCAGAAGCCCTAGCACCATTACCTACCAACAATATCGGTTTTTTGGATGTTGTATGGAAAATCAATTAAAACTCCACCTTTCCTTCCCATCATAGCCATATTATAAGCACGAGCTATTATTTCAGGGAATTCTTCTGAATTGTTTGGAGTCACAGAATATTTTGTTATATTCTTTGACATAGAAACAATATTCATCTCCTGGAAACCGATTTGCCTTATTCCAGAAAAACCTTTCATTTCATTTGTGGGTACATTACCACAAATCGCCATTAATGGAATACCATCAAACCATGCATCTGCAAGTCCACCAAGGCCATTAACCGCACCAGGTCCAGAAGTTGTAAAATAAACCCCAACTTTACCACTGACACGAGCATAACCATTTGCAGCAAAAGCACACCCCTGTTCATTGTAACAAACGTGAACGGTTATTTCATCTTTTCTTTTATTTAAAGCGTCCATAAATGGAACAATGTAACCGCCCGCAAAACCAAACACATCGGTAATACCTTTTTTAATTAAAAAATCAACTAAATAATCAGAACAATTCATTTTTTCTCCTTTTTATAATCCTGATAAACTTTATCAATTGCAGAGAAATCAGTTTTTGAATAACCTGCACCATAACGAATTCTTTGTGATGGAGTTAATGATTCCATCACATCAAAAATTTCATTTGCTGTAGAATTATACTGCTTTTTTAAATAATAAACATTATCAACATGAGCATGTTTTGTTCCACAAATATACATAGGTAAATCATAACCCCAATACACACTATCTAATATCGGGTTTATGTATGTCTCAATGGTTAATAACAATTTCTGTATATCATAATTAGCATCACAATGCTTATTTAAATACTCTGCAAGTAATTCTGTTTTAGCATTTCCTGCACCTCTTCCCATACCAAGAAGCGAGCCATCTATAATAATATCTCTATCACATTCTTCTGAAAGTTCAATCATTCTTTCTGCCAAGGCACATGAAAGGCCTAAATTATCATGAGAATGAAGGCCGATTTTTATATCTTTAGAAAGCAATGAATCTACTTGTTTAAAAACATGAACCAAATCCAACATATCCATTGCACCGAATGTATCGACAATTGAAAATGATGCTGGCTTTATCTTATTTACTTTTTCAATCAAATCGGCACGAGCTTCATCGGTGTAACTTATTGTATCCATTGGGTTGAATTGTACTAAATAACCTTTTTCCTTAGCACCCGCACAAAATGCAAGTGATTCATCTATTTCGTGTTGAGCAAAAGATATTCTCAACCATTTAAAAGACTTACCTGTATAGTCATCAAGTTCATTCAAAGAATATCTGCTATTATCGCAAAAGCCTAAAAATTGGGTGTTCTTCTTATCTTCTGGAAGATATTTTATAACATCATCAGAGTTCCCATAAACTATAGTCTCTCCAGTAACATTAGTTTGTAAAAAGCCAGTTTCTACAAAATCAATTCCTGCTTCTGCTAACCCTTTCATAACACCTTTTACAAACTCGGGGTCTGAATTTTTATTAAAGAGATATCCACCATCCCGAATAGTACAGTCTGTTATTTGAACGCTCATTTTATTTTATCTCCTCGTCCATATATTTATACAAAGCCTGAGCAACCATCATATCGTATTCAGTATCAATATCAATACTTTCAACAGGTTCAACCTCGACAAGGCAAGGCTTTACACCAATTCTACGGTTATATTTTTCGAAAACATATTTAGGGAACACAAATGCACCTGAAGTTTCCATATAAATAGGGTCAAGGTCTTGTGTGCGTGGAAAATGGTCTGGGTCAAAATTCATTGGCTTCCCCTTTTCCCACATAAATGTCTGAATTCCTTCAACTGTAAATGCTGAGTCATATTCACTTGAACCAAGAACGCTATCAATACAACGATCGATACTCTCTGTTTTTGTGAATGGTGCAGTTGTATGAGAAACAACATAACAATCTGCATCAACCTCTTTCATAAATTCACGAATAATGTCATTACAGTTTGCGGTGTTCAAATCTAAAAACTCTGGTCTCTTTAAATATTTCACACCATCAATTAAATAATCTTTAATTCTGTCGCTACTGCAATAAACATAAACTTCATCTATTTTTTTACTTGCAACCAATGCCTCTAATATAAAATGAATCAATGGCTTGCCGTCATAAAATGGTCTTAAATTTTTTTCTTTTACCCTTTCGCTGTTAAGCTTAATAGGTACCATTGCTACTGTTTTCATAGTTTCACCTACAATATACAATTTTATTTTTTTATATTTTTAACTACACTTAAACCTTTTTCTATTAAAGTTTTTATTTGTTTGCTATATACAATAATCATAACGGCAATTATAACCACTTGAATAACGTACCAATCAGTATAAATTGCTACAACCGCCTGTAAAACAAGTAATCCCCAAGAAATTATATTACACTTATGAGTTTTATTGTTTAGAATAAATCCTAACGCTTTATGCCTTATAATATAACTTACTGGACTTGCTATCATAGTTGCAATTGTCGCACCTTGAACCCCTATAAAATAAACAAGCACTGCCGCAAAAGCAAGATTTACAATAGCACTGTAAACTGCTGATTTTGCCATTGGTTTTGTTTTATTTTCTGCTGCTAAAATAGGACCAAGGTATCCAGTGGCTGCATTAAACACACTTGCAACTATTAAAAATGGTGCAAATTCCCACGCATCATAGAATTCATTAGCAAAAAGAAGCTTTGCAACGAATTTATTAAACAAAATTAACGCAGAACATATTAAGACCAATGCCATATTCATAAAAGTAAAAGTATCGGCATAAAACTTTCCTGCATCTTTTGATTTGTTTTCTTTTATTGCAGAAATCTGCCAGGCTTGCATAAACAAACCTTGTATCATACTTATAATATTAGGAATTTTATATGCAACTGATAAAAGTCCGTTAGCAGCAACACCACAAATCGCTGAAACTATATATTTACTTGCTGAGCTGTTTGCCCACCAACTTAAAACCGCAGCCATAAGCGGAACGCAATATTGAAGCATTTCCTTTTTCAAGGCTTTATCTTTAATATTAAATTTAACAAGCTTAAAGATTTTCAACCTTATAGCAAAATAAAGTGACGACAATGCGAACGAAAGTGTATTTGCAAGGAAGAACCCAAACAGACCAAGCTTAATTACAAGTAAAAAAATCACATTAAATGCAACCATAGTAACTGTGCTGATTATACCTGCAATTGCCATATCCTTTACTTTTTCGCAACCCTTTGCAAGCTGAACAAAGTATTGATACAACACATAAAACAAGTAATAAAAAAATGCAAACCAAACAAACGGTGTTATTTGCGGGAAAATATTAAATTTATAAATTACAAGTAATAATGCAATTACAACAGGAATACTTTTTAAAATAAAGCCCATACCTATTGAAGCTATTTTTTCTAATGCCAAATCTTGTCGCATAGAAAACCGCATAACTGCATCTACAATATTCAGCGTTAATATCGGAAACACCAACTGAACAGACGTCACAACCAAATCGTAAGTACCATACTCTTCGGTAGTTAAAACACTTGTGTAAAGCGGAACCAATAAAAACACTAATATTTTAGATGACAAATTACTTATAGTCAGCAATCCGACATTTTTAAATAATGTTTTATACTTTGAATTCATAATTAAATATCTCTCATACAGATTAATTCTTTATTTTTAATACATCATAAAAATTCTGTCTTTCAAAATTTTCAATCGCTCCACCGTGGGTTAAATTAATTATTTCCATTCCATTTTTCTCTGCAAACTCTCTGCACATATTGTAACCTTTATTATCTTTTCTTGAATCTGCATAACCGCCTTCTTTTACGGCAAAATATCTCGACTTAGCTGCCACCGATTTCTGTGTATCATAAGAATTAGTTCTGATACCTTCAACATGGGCATTAGATATCTCTCTGACTTTAAACTTTCCATCAATATCAAGATATTTAGGGTATGTTCCGTCGATTCCGTAAACATAAATTTTTCTGTAACCAAGATAATATGCAATTTGAATTGAATACGAAATAACATTTCCTAAATCACTTACATAAACACTTGCATCATCAGAAAAGGGCATTAAATCCAACGAATATGTCTTTGCAAAATTCACGTATGTATATATATGTTTTTCTGACGGAACAAGAACGTCTTTAAGCAAGTGAATGAGAAATGCAAATTTCACACCACTTTCTTCTATCTGCTTTGAATATTCCTCTGGTGTATGGGTTCTTGTGTGCTCATTAGTAATAAACGTTGGGTCCATAACACTTAAATATGTCGGACGCCATTCAGTTTTATCTAAAATATCTAATATACGATTAGCACCAAACGAATCAATACCGCTCTGCTGAATTAAATCCAAATCACTCATTTTAACACTTGGACCGTTACCAACTACGACACAAGCCTCGCCCAATTTTGTGTTTTTCAATTTTTTAATTTCATCAAATTCAGGTGCCTTTGTGTATTTGTTCACCTTCAATTTCCGTTTTAGTGCCGTTACAGGAGAAATAAAATAAAAATATCTCAGATATGCTAAAAATGACATCCCTGGTATTTTTCTCAAAACGCTTTTTAATGTCTGCAAATTCATTTAATCTCTCCTTTCAATGATATACACTGTTTTATCATAACATAAAAAAATCCTTGTTTCAATAAAAAACAAGGATTTTCTATTCATTTAAAATCAAATCATTTTAACGCGTTATTCCGTTATATTCAGTTTTCACTTTTTCATAACTCTCTAAATTACCAATATCATATCGTTTTCCTGGCATTTCCATTGCATGAACAGTTGTCTGCTTACAAAGCCAGGCAATATAACTTCCTGGTGCATCTGTGCCACAACCACTATCAATGCCTTTCTGCACGAGTTTCGCATCAGATTTAGTATAATAATAAAACGGAGGACAACACCAGTGTGTTGCAGGATTTGGTGATTTTTCTGTCATATTGAGAATTTTATCACTTTTATCAATAGTAACGACACCACATTTCAAAAGTTTCTTTTCATCAGCTTCATAATAACGCATAATACAAGACGTATTCTTGCCTTTTGCATATTCAATAAACTTAGTCAAGCTGAAATCAAGAACATTATCACCTGCAATAACAAGCATATCGTCATCAAGCTTTAACTGGTCTATAGCATACTGAATATCCTTAACTGCACCAAGACGAGTTTCATTTGTACTTGTGCCATCATCAACAACAGAGATTCTTTGTTTTTTAGTTTTTGCCCAGTCGTCAAAATGATGAGCAAATTTGTGATTTGATATCACTACATATTCATCAACCAAACCTGCATTATCAATATCATCTACAAGCCAGTCAAGAATAGTTTTATTCCCAACCTCTAAAAGTGGTTTTGGAAAGTTTTCGGTTAACGGATAAAGTCTTGTAGCATATCCTGCTGCCAAAATTAAACATTTCATAATTTTACACCATCTGCACTTTCACAAATATGAACAGAATATTTACCGTCAAGATGTGGAAACGCCTTTAAATATTCTTTTGTTACTGTTTCGATTATTTCTTCTTCATAGTCAGGGTTAATAATCGCAAGACAGCAACCTTTAAATCCGGCACCAGAGAAACGACCACCATAAATGCCTCTTGTTTCAGTCATAATTTCATATAACTTTATTAATTCAGGTGAACCAGTTTCCCAATTATAAATAGAACTATATCCGCTTTCAAATGAAAGTCTGCCATATTCTTCAATATCGCCATTACGCCAAGCTTCGGCACCTTTTTGCACACGGTCAAATTCTGTAAACCAATGCTCCGCACGTTTACGCCAGTTCTCAGGAAGTTTGTCTTTATGTTGTTCATAAACTTCACGAGGAACGTCACGAAGATTGGTTTCTTCAAATTTTCCATATTCCATACCAGCATAAGCCTTAAGTGCATACGCTGCACTTCTGCACTCATCCACACGCATATTAAATGCTGAACCAGCAAGGCTACGCTCTAAGCCACTGAAGAAAATCGCAAATTTATATGGCTTCATATCAGAACTCTGTGGAATAAGCTCGTAGCTGTCATCCTGAGTATCAAGATATAATAAATGGTCTTTTTTACAATATACTTCACAGGATTGGTCAAGCTTACCACAAGCTACACCAACATATTTATTTTCAGCTTCCTTGGAAATCAATATAAGCTCCTGTGGAGTCAATTCAATTCCGTTCATCTTACAAAGCGCAGACAAGTATGTAATAATAACTGCCGCTGAAGAAGAAAGGCCACCAATGGGAAGCTCCCCATCTAAAACTGCACATAACCCACGACGAAGCGGATAACGCTTATGAAGCGCAATTGTTGCCCCACGAAGATGGTCTGCCCAGTCATTTTCTTTTGTTTTTGGAGTTGCTTCAACGTGCCACTGAGCACGTTTATCGAACTGTAAAGATTGAATTTCAATAACACCATTTTCCTTCGGACCATAAGCTATATGTATACCCTTATTAATTGCAAAGCCAGTAATCTTACCGAGTTGGTGGTCAGAATGTGCACCAATAGGGCAAACTCGATATGGTGTAAATGCTGTGTGTTGTGGTTTTTTTTTATATATTTTTTCAAAAGCTTCGTATGCTGTCATATTCATCCTCATTAATCTCTGAAATATAAATCTCTTGTGTAAACTTTATCTAACACGTCAGAAATATCATCATTATAACGATTTGCTAAAATTATATCGGAAACTTGTTTAAACTCATCCAAATTATGTATCACACGGCTATTGAAAAAGTGTGTTTCTTTCATTGTTGGTTCATATATCACTACTTCAATGCCTTTTGCTTTAATTCGTTTCATAACCCCCTGAATAGAGGATTGACGGAAATTATCTGAACCAGCCTTCATTGTAAGACGATAAACGCCTACCACCTTGGGTTGCTTTGCAATGATCTGGTCAGCAATAAAATCCTTTCTCGTACCATTGGCTGCAACTATAGCAGAAATAATGTTTTGTGGAACGTCGTTGTAATTTGCAAGAAGTTGTTTTGTATCTTTTGGTAAACAATAACCACCATAGCCAAAAGAAGGGTTGTTATAGTGGGTTCCTATTCTTGGGTCAAGACCGACACCCTCAATAATAGATTTTGTGTCTAATCCACGTACCGCTGCATATGTGTCAAGTTCATTGAAAAAACTAACACGTAATGCAAGATATGTATTAGCAAACAACTTGACCGCTTCTGCTTCCGTTGGGTTCATATATCGAACTTCAATATCATCCTTAAGAGCACCTTCTTTAAGCAAACCAACGAATGTCTCTGCAGATTTTTCCAATCGTTTGTTAGAAACAGGAACTCCCACAATAATACGACTCGGATAAAGATTATCATATAAAGCCTTACCTTCTCGAAGAAATTCCGGGCTGAACAAAATATTGTCACAACAAAAATCTGTTCTGACTTTTTCAGTAAAACCAACTGGAACAGTTGATTTTACTATCATTACTGCATCAGGATTACATTCTATAACCTTTTCAATTACTGCTTCAACAGACGATGTATCAAAATAATTCTTATTCGGGTCATAGTTTGTTGGCGTAGAAATTATAACCAACTCCGCATTTTTATATGCAGAAGCTCCATCAGTAGTAGCAACAAGGTTTAGTTCCTTGGTTGAAAGGAATTCTTCAATTTCTTTATCTACAATAGGTGATTTTTTAGCATTGATCATTTCCACTTTTTCAGGAATTATATCAACTGCTGTTACTTCATTGTTTTGCGCTAACAAAACTGCCATGGACAAACCGACATAACCGGTTCCAGCGACTGCTATTTTCATTTGCATTTACTCTCCTTTTAACTTGTTCTTTGAGTATATATGCATGTCCAGTCCCTACGAGTGCTTCTCCATGGCAACTTTATATGCAAAATTAGTTGTTTTGATAAAATTCGTGATACCACTCTGCAAATTTGCGAAGCCCATCACGAAGTGATGTAGATGGCTTGAAGCCAAAATCTCTTTCTAATGCAGTTACATCTGCATAAGTTATTGGCACATCGCCTGGCTGCATTGGCACAAGCTTTTTGTGTGCTTCGAAATCATAATCTGCTGGTAAAACCTCTGCACGAATTAATTCTTCTTGAAGTATTGTAACAAAATCAAGAAGATTTTCAGGATTGTTATTACCGATATTATAAACTGCGTATGGTGGTAACGGTAAGCCATCCTCTCCATTTTGCTTTTCAGGAGCATGTTGCATTACACGCTTTACACCCTCAACAATATCGTCAACGTATGTAAAGTCACGTTTACAATTACCATAGTTGAAAATTTCGATAGTTTCGCCCTTGAGCAATTTATTTGTGAATCCGAAATATGCCATGTCAGGACGTCCTGCAGGACCATAAACGGTAAAGAAACGTAAGCCTGTTGACGGAATATTGTAAAGCTTAGAATAAGCGTGTGCCATAAGCTCGTTACTCTTTTTTGTAGCCGCATACAACGACACAGGGTTGTCTACCTTGTCATCTGTTGAATATGGGATTTTTTTGTTTGTACCATATACTGATGACGAAGAAGCATACACAAGATGCTCAACTGGATTTTCTGTATCCATAGTAGCACGACACGCTTCAAGAATATTATAAAAGCCAACAATATTTGACTCAATATATACGTCAGGATTAGTGATTGAATAACGTACACCTGCCTGAGCTGCAAGGTTTACAACTACAGAGAAATGATGCTTTTTAAAAAGCTCATCAACCAACATTCTGTCAGCAATATTACCCTTAATAAATTCCCATGAGCAGTCTGTATGCTCCTTAGCAAGCTTTTCAATTTCCCTAAGTCTATATTCTTTTATAGCCACATCATAATAGTCGTTCATACTATCAAGACCAACTATTTTAATTCCCGGAACAGTTCTCATAAGCTCCATCACAAGATTAGAGCCGATGAAGCCTGCTGATCCAGTGATGAGGATTGTTTTATTTTTCAAATTTATATTAAATATCATAATTTTCTCCAAAACAACAACTAATTTTTATATTCATCTTTTCTAAACTTACTAATAACAGTAAAAATTTCACCACGATATAATATACCATAAAGAATTGATAAAAACACTGCTAATAAAACTGTTATTACAAAATTTGACGACATAAAACATCGCCAAACCACTATAAATACCGCTATTAAAATTGCAGAAAAAACAAATTTAGAAGAAATGGACATTAATTTCATTCTTATCAAAACAACTACACAAATAATATCTGAGACAAAATATCCAATTAATGTAGCTATAGCAGCTCCCTCGATTCCTAAAGAAGGAATCAATATAAAATTCAAAATTAAATTTATTCCAGCACCTGCTGATAATATTAACATATTAGGCCATGTTTTTTTTATTATTATAAACTGATTTGCAGCAACTTGGAACAACATCTGAAGCAATGGAGCTAAAAACAAATATGGAGCGACAATAAAGCCTTCTAAATATTCCTTAGTAAACAACACATCATAAAAAATATAGCTTATCGAACAGATGAACGCAGTGGCTATAAATGAAATAATCCCTAAATATTCAAATATTTTAGAATTACTTTCAACTTGATTTTTTTCTTTCATAGTTGAAAACGAAAAATATTGCCAACCGCCCGCAAATGCCGTATAAATAAGTTGACTTGCATGTCCTAACTTTGAACCAACAGAATATATGCCAGCAGCACCGATGCCTATCATATTAGTAATCATCACTTTATCGCATGAATTAAATAACCAATAAACCAAAAAATTAGGCAACAACGGAACCCCTATTAACAACATTTGTTTAAGGAGTTTTGCATCAAACAACCTTATTTTAAACCAACCACGATTTAAACACAGAAAAAACAGTTCGAGTGTAATTCCAGATATAACCCCAGATAATGGAAGTGCTATTAAATAATAACCTTTCAATAATAGTGGTATAGACATAGCATATGATAACATTGGACTTGCTATATTTGCTAATAAATATATTTTTCGATTATTTTGCATTCTTGTTGGTGCTGCAATTATACTATTTGTCGAACCTACAAGAGTAGCTATAGCCGAAAGATAAACCACATTAATATATTCCTTACCACCAAAAAAGTAACTTGAAATAAAACTTTTGAATAACAGCATTATCAAAAAAACAACCACTGAGGTAACTAAAGTAAAACAAAGAGCTGTAGAGCAAACTTTCTTTTGATTCTCTTTCTCCTCTTTTTCAAAAAACATCCTATACATTGCATCATACATACCCATTATTGCAAATGCAGAACAAAATGAAATTAGAGTATGCGAAAGATCATTTACGCCAAAATATTCAGAAGATGGCATCATTCTTGTTACTATTGGAACCATTATTAGCGGTATAATCTTGTTTATTACACCACCTAAACCGTACACAAGAAAATTTTCAAGAAACAATTTAAGTTTATTCATTTGACTATCCTACCTAGGTTTTATCTATTACCATACATTTTCTCGTAATAATTCTGGTACTCACCAGAAATAATCGTCTCCCACCATTCACGGTTATTGAGGTACCAATCAATAGTGAGCTTAATACCATCGGCAAATTTAGTTTCAGGGAGCCAACCGAGTTCATTGTGAATTTTTGTAGGGTCAATAGCGTAGCGCATATCGTGACCTTTTCTGTCAGCAACGTAGGTAATGAGGCTCTCTGGCTTGTCGAGGTATTTGCAAATGAGCTTAACAATATCAATGTTTCTCATTTCGTTGTGACCACCAATGTTGTAAACCTCGCCAACTCTGCCATTGTGTATTATAAGGTCAATCGCTTTGCAGTGGTCCTCAACGTAAAGCCAGTCACGAACGTTAAGACCTTCACCGTAAACTGGGAGTGGCTTGTCGTTAAGACAGTTTGCAATCATAAGTGGAATAAGCTTCTCTGGGAAGTGATATGGACCATAGTTGTTAGAGCAACGGCTGATTGTAACAGGAAGTCCGTAGGTTCTGTGGTATGCGAGAACGAGAAGGTCTGCACCAGCCTTTGAAGAGCTGTATGGACTGCTTGTGTGAATAGGAGTTTCTTCTGTGAAGAAGAGGTCAGGTCTGTCGAGTGGTAAATCGCCGTAAACCTCGTCGGTAGATACCTGATGGTAACGCTCAATGCCGTATTTTCTGCAAGCATCCATCATAACCTGAGTACCGAGAATGTTAGTCTGAAGGAATACTTCAGGGTTCTCAATAGAACGGTCAACGTGACTCTCTGCGGCAAAGTTGACAACAATATCAGGCTTCTCAGCTTCAAAAATCTCGTAAATGCCATCTCTGTCGCAAATGTTAGTCTTGTAGAATTTAAAATTCTCGTTTTTCATAGCATCCGAAAGAGTCGACATATTGCCCGCATAAGTAAGACAGTCAACACAGATTATCTTATAATCCGGATACTTCTTCAACATATAATACACAAAATTGGAGCCAATAAACCCCGCTCCGCCGGTTACTAAGATTGTTTTTGACATACTTATTTCCTCACATTACTCATTACTTTTTCTTCTGCTACATTGGTTAAGTGTTTCCCATATGGTGATTTGCCATATTTTGCTGCAGATTCAAAAAGCTTAACCTTATCTATCCAGCCATACCTAAAAGCAATCTCTTCAGGCGCAGAAATCATAACACCCTGTTGCTTTTCTACCATGGAAATAAAATTTGAAGCATCCAACAAACTCTCCATTGTTCCTGTATCAAGCCATGCAAATCCACGTCCTAAAAGCTGTACGTCAAGAATATCTTTGTTTAAATACATTTCATTTAAAGTTGTTATTTCTAATTCGCCACGTGCAGAAGGTTTTACTTCTTTTGCCTTTTTTGAAACACCTTCTGGATAAAAATACAAACCTGTAATAGCATAATTAGATCTTGGATTAACTGGTTTTTCTTCTACAGAAATAGCTTTTCCATTTTCATCAAATTCTACTATACCAAATCTCTCTGGATCATTTACATAATAGCCAAATACAGTCGCTCTTTGATTTGTTTCTGCATTTTCTACTGCTGATTTTAATATTTTTGAAAAACCGTTACCATAAAATATATTATCACCAAGAACCATAGCACATGAATCGTCACCTATAAAATCTTCACCTATTATAAAAGCTTGTGCCAATCCATCAGGAGAAGGTTGAACTTTATAAGTAAGTGTAATCCCGAATTGAGAACCATCCCCAAGAAGTTCTTCAAATCTTGGTGTATCAGTCGGAGTTGAAATAATAAGAATATCTTTTATTCCTGCCAACATTAAGGTACTAAGTGGATAATATATCATTGGTTTATCATAGATAGGCAAGAGCTGTTTGCTAGTAACCATCGTAAGTGGATAAAGTCGTGTTCCTGCACCACCTGCTAAAATTATACCTTTCATTTTCATAACCATCCTTTTTGAAAGACTTCTATTAAGTCGTTTAAGTTTATATCTAATCAATCATATAATACAATATTTACTATTACAAATAACTCAAAGATCAATACTTCAAAAGTACAAAAATCCTCCAGATATAGTTTAGCCATAATTGCCTAATTAAGAATTACATATAAATTAGCAGAATTTCTTATGCACTTTCTCTGTCATTTTATGAAATATAATTGCCAAGATAACAGTAATAAACAAACATAAAACCACTTTGATAAGACATACAATTACAGCATCTGAAGTAATGATATGGTTAGCATATCGAATAACCAGTTAATGTATTAAAAACAACTCTAATCCTATACCACCTAAACTATATATAATCCCTTGAGGTACCGTATTATGCTCATTTATTTCGTATAGCATCTTAATAATTATAATAGAAGCCGGAATCCATATAACATTAAGAAACATATTCTTGATATATGGAATACTTTCACCAACAAAGCATGATAAAACCATAATTACAACTGGCAAAAATAGTAATAATCCGGACCATTTTGATTTTTCTTTTATTTTTGTACATTCCGCGGCTAAAAACATACCAATCATAAAATCCAAAACTCTAAACAAAGGATTTATGTATACTAACCAATGTGCTATTTGTGATTGGGATACCAAGAGCGTATAGACAACTTGAACCAGCATAATTAAACCAATCCATATCCATCCCCGGATTTTACAAACACATAGTCTTACAATATATGCCACAGGCTTAGATATTACTTCTAATACAAAAACTATAGTCAAATACCATGATACTGAATTAAATGAAAAGTACCAACCTTGGTTAGGAACAAAACTTTGTAGCATACTCAAATTCACTACAGTTCTTAATCCATAACCTATAAGAGTATCTGTATGACCTGCTAATATTTCACCTATAACACCTGAGAGTGGTACTGCCATTAAAAATGTAATAAAATGAAGCGGAAAAATTTGCACAACTCTCTTTTTTAATCGATTTATGTCAATACACATTTTATTATCAAGCGGAGTTTTTAAATATTCAAGAAAACCAGACATCATAATAAATATACTAACACCAAATGCCCCTAAATAAACCGTCCTCGTGGTAAGGAAAGAGCAATGAGATATAAAAATAAGTAAGAAAGCAAACACTCTCAAATATTGAAATGTGTGGATATATTTATTCTTCATTTGTTTTCACCATCTTATAAAAAACAACATCTCTTCCTTGTGGAGCACTACTCATAATTCTCTCAGAGGGATTACTCAATAAGATAGCTCCCATTTTTTCATACAAAGCTATTGCTCTTACATTCGTTTTTAGAACATTCCAATAAACTTCATTTAAACCTAATTCATTGAAAGCAATATCCAGTATTTCATGCATACCTTGTTTTGCCAACCCTTTTCCTTGCGCTTCAGGATGTAACACGATTGCAAATTCTGCATCAAGGAAATCTTTATCTATATTCTTAAGGCTTACTGTACCTTGATAAGTATCCCACTCATCGACAATCGCTCTGTGATAGTTCTCATCATCGCATTGTGATGTTTTGATAAAGCAAAAACAGTCGTCTATTGTTTTTGTTCTAAAAACGTCTGCCTGTAATCCTTGTATCACTTCTTCATTGTGCATCCATTCCAACATACGCTCGGCATCTTTGGGTCCTAATTTTCTTAACATTACTTATACCTTCTTAATTTCATTGACAAATTCATCGTAATCCACAATATATTCAGATGCATCATAGTGCTCACTTGCAAGAACTAACAACACAGAATCTTCGCTGAAATCGTACATATCTTTCCATGTCATTGTTGGTAAATATATTCCTATGTTAGGACGATCAAGGTTGTATACTTTTTCTTTTCCAAATCCATCTTTAACTTTTACTTTGCTCGTTCCTGCAACATTTATTAAAACAAACTCCGTCTTTCTGTTTGCGTGTTGACCTCTAATAACATTTTTATCGGCACCATAAATATAGAAGGCCCTCTTTATTTCGAAAGGTATATCGATACCCCCCTCAACAATAACAAGATGTCCTCTTTCGTCTCCACGTTTAGGAAATTCCAATAACCTTATTTCATCCATAACATTCATATACCTACGCCTCCTCAGGAACAAATGCATTAATTTTTTCAATCACATAGCTTTGCTCTTCTTCCGTCATCCCGTTATACATTGGTAAACTAAGCACCTCATCTGCATACTGTTCTGCTATCGGAAAATCACCCTTCTTATAACCCAAATATTTATATGCATCACTCAAATGAGGGGGTATAGGATAGTGAATAATTGTACCTATATCATGCTTTCTCAAGAACTCTGCAAATTCATCTCTACAACCAGAAACATGAACAACATATTGATGCCATGAAGAATCTGCACCAGGTCTTATCTTCGGTAATCTTATCCTCGGATTAATAATTTCTCTATTATAGTGCTCTGCTATTTTACATCTTTCTGAATTAAACTCATCAAGATGTTTCATTTTGACTCTCAATAAGCCTGCTTGAAGCTCGTCCAATCTACTGTTTGTTCCAACAACCTCATTTTGATAACGCACACGACTACCATAATTTCTAAACACTTTAAATTTATCAGCCAACTCTTCATTATCTGTTACAATACATCCAGCATCGCCAAATGCGCCACAACCTTTGCTCGGGTAAAAACTAAAACATCCTATATCTCCAAAAGTACCTACCGTTTTGCCTTCCCAATGATTTCCGTGACTCTGAGCACAATCTTCAACTACACGAAGATTATAAGCCTTTGCGATTTTTATAACCTTAGTCATGTTACAAGCTGTTCCATAAAGATGAACCGCAAGAATAGCTTTTGTTTTATTAGTGATTGCCGATTCTATTTTGTCAGCATCAATATTATCGTATTCATCTGGTTCGACAAACACCGGTGTTGCACCATTCATTGTAATGCCCATAACACACGCTATATAAGAATTTGAACATACAATAACTTCGTCGCCTTGACCTATTCCAAGAATTTTAAAACTCATCCAAAGTGCATCTAATCCACTTGCTAACCCTACACAATATTTTGAGCCAACATAATCTGCCCATTCTTTTTCAAACATTTTAACTTCATTTCCAAGAATATACCAACCAGACCTAAGAACCTCTATTGCCTTTTGCTCATATTCTTTTGCGTGGAGATTATACTGTCTCCCTAAGTTATTTGGCATTATCATATTAGTTTCCTCCTAATACTTCATCTGCAACCATTTTTACACAATTTTTCCTGTCGACTTCCATGCATCTACATACTGTTGTGCTACTTTTACATGATCGTGGAGATTCTCAACATATTGCCGTGAATCGTAACCCCATTGTGTAAGATTTTTCTTTTGTTGCAAAATACATTCAAATTGATTGTAAAGGTAGCCCACATCTGGTTTTGCACATAACATAGGAGTTTTTTCAATCCCAAATGCATTCAAGGTCTCTTGCCTTGCACCCGATACAACAACTTTTCCTTGAGCCATAGCAATACATGCATTAATCCCATAACCATAACTGCAACACTGATCAACCACCACATTGGCTCTTTGCATTACTTCAACATATTCTTTAAATGGCATTTTTCCATCAATAATAACTTCAACATCATTTGGATATTTTTCTTGCAACTTTTCCAATGCTTCACGAATAAACGGAGTTCCTTTTGCGAGTTCTCTGTTTATACCATGAAAAAACACCACTTTATTTTTCGGGTTATTCTCTTGATATTTTAAATCACTTAAATTAATAGGAAACGGAATAACGTTATGAAGCTTATGCAAATCCTCGCTCTTATAACCAACTGTATATTCATATAAGCTGGGTATAATTATGTCTGCATGTTTATTCACCCATTTTTCATTGTGGATAATTAGTTTATTTCTAAAAGAATCTTCTGTATATCTATTTACAGAATATTTATCATAATCGTAGACGTAGTAATCAAATATTCCACTTTGATAGGCATTTACCAAAGCTTCAGAATAACCAGCTGCAACCACCGATAAAGATTTATTCTTTTTAGCGATCAATCGAAGTATAGTTTCATTGATAAAGTCCGGATAAATTGTTGGGTTTACAATTTGAACAACATCATATTCCTGAAAAGTATTGGCTTTTTTGTATGCATCTATAAAATAATTATAGACTCTATTAATGAAATTACTACCCGAATTATACAAAACCCCATCGGCACCAGTAATTTTCTTCCACCCATCGCCATTAGCATATAATTCGACTTCTATTCCACCTAATTCCTGTAAGCCTTCCTTTAAATATCGATGTAGGGAGCTAAATTCCCCAAGAAGTAAAACTCTCATATGTTCTCCTGTAAACAAAAAATATTATCAAAGATCTAAAACTAAAAAACGTTTTTTATTACATTGTTTTATCCGGTAGATTTATCCATATCCTCTCACACCAACATAAGTTGCAACAAAAGAACCATCATCCACAACTATAATTTCTATATTAGCATAAGTTTGATTCATACACGATTCTATTACCTATAAATATATTTCTTCAAATTATACGATGTATTATAATACCAACTTTATACAAGTTCTCTATCTTAATCAACTCTAAATAATCTTTGTTAAGCTTTGTAAAGAGTTTTTGTTGATTTCAATATAGTTTTTTCTCTACCATTTTTACTGTTTCATATCTCTAAAACCACCATTTTAATCAATAATCTATTCCAGGAAGTTTTTCAAGTTCACCTAAAAGATTGTTCCATTTTTCGTCTTTGAATTTTAAAAAACCGCCCCATGGGAAGAATGTCATTTCACCAACATAAACTTTACCATTAACAATATAACAATCCACCCTTACAAATGGAATGTCATTTGAGAGTTTTTCAGCAATTATCTTCATTTCCTCATAACAAACCGGTTTTTCAACGACTAAATAGTCATGCGGATAATCTATATCTAAATCTGTTTTTTCCCAGTTTGTATCATATGCTCCGCAAAAACATGCTTCAGGCTTAAGACCATCTTCTCTGGAATGGTTATTCCAAACAAAAGTATATTGAAGCTTTCCGTTAAAACAATAATTTTTAAAATCCACAAGATTCTCACCCATATATTCTTCAGCAAGAATCATTCTTTTTACATTTTTATAAGGCCATTCTCTATGACGGATATAATAATCTTCTGCGAGTGATTTTTTTAACTTTTTACAAGCCTCTCCTTTATCAAATTTTGATTTATCTCTACACACAACAATACCACCTGCATGGTTCACCTTTAATACAAATTGCTCAGGAAGTGAATCGAAATCTATATCTTCAGGCTTTTCCCAAGCACCCAAAAATTTAAAAGTGTTGCCATCTCCACACTTTTCTTCAACGTAGTCTTTCATTCTCAGTTTATCCACCATCTGGGTGTATATATCTTTTCTGTCATTCAATTTTCTCCAATTGTTCTTTTCATTAAAATTTTTGGGATTCACTAAATCTGGTTCAACGCCAAAAAACTCTTTATAATACTTTTTTAAATAACTTTCATCGTCCATATTTTTTGAGTAAGCAATAGACCTACCAACATCATAAATAAACTTGTTTGCTATTATCTTTTTAAACACTTTTGCTATAGGTGCCTGACTTACCATTATTTTTAAAACCATATTCCTTAAACTCATATTTAGTGTTCTCCTTTTTAACTTCTCAATCAGTTGCAATATTAAAATAATTAGTTGTTTAAAAGCACTTTTTCCCATTCACAAAAAATTTTATCTGGCTTAAATTTCTCTGCCGACTTACGAGCATTTCGAGAAAATTTATTTTGCAATTCTTCATTATTAATAAGCTCAAGCATTTTTTTGGCCAGAAAATCCTCATCACTAACTGGTACTAGAAAGCCGTTTTCAGCATCATTTATAATTTCTCTTGGTCCACCACATGGGCAATCTGTAGAAACACACGGAACACCCAGAGCCATAGCTTCCAACAATGCATTAGGCATACCCTCGTAATCTGAAGAAAGTACAAATACTTTTGCCCCTTTTATAGAACCAATAACATCCGAGGTATGCCCTGGTAAAAAAACTCTTTCCGTTAAACCTTTTTCTTCTATTAAACCCTCTAATTCTTCTCGTAATTTACCTTCTCCATATATAATTAAGTTATCCGTTATTTTATCACTGATTTTAGAAAATGCCTCTATAAGCATTTTGTGATTTTTTTGTGCTTTAAAAGAACCAACTGTAACAATTTCCTTTCTTTTATTAACAATATCAGTTGCAAAAAATTTCTCATTTACCTGATTCATTATAATGGCGGATTTTTTTTGTATTTTTTTAGAAAAAAACTGTTTTGCTTCTTGTGTTTGGAAAACCACTAAATCTGAATATTTAAATAAAAATTTAGATAATATACGATACACAAAATTACCATATTCACGAATCGGATCATTTCTTACAGAAATAATTTTACGTAAACTCAAACCAAAGGTTGATAATAACAATCTGAAATTGGGCTCTGCCATAAATGCAAGTGCGGTATCTGGTTTTTCTGCCTTTATTATTCTTCGTAATTCTCTTATACAACAAAAATTTCTTTTTAAAAATGAGTCTTCATTTCGTTCTTCACTCAAATACACTTTTTTTACTGTGGAATCAATAAAATATTCATTTTCATTGGGATATGAAGCAACTAAAACAACTTCATTGGTCGAATTCCTTGAAAAATAATTTGATAAATTTACTATTACTCGCTCAGCTCCACCGCCACCTAATGTATTTATATAAAACAGTAATTTCATTTTTCATAACATCCTCAATAACTTATTTATATATAGTTCACTATAAATCCTTTAAATTAAAAACTATGCATTACAAAGAACTCTACTTCATCTATTTGATAAAAGAACATAAAACCAAATAAAACAACTAAAAGCAAGTAAACCTGAAGTCTATTTTTTTGAGATAATTTATTTAAGAGTTTGGGAAATAACAAACACCAATATATTGAAAAGCAAGCGGTTGCTCGATTTAACAAAGACCATTGTAATGCCCCAATTTGTACAAAGAATGCGCCACATGATATGTTAAACAAACTTACTGCCTCGTCTTTATCGACTAATTCAGTGTTTAACTCAGTTGATTCTTCATTTCTCTTTATATGATTCATTAAATAACCTAAAATTGCAAATACTATCATCATAAACAATAACATTCCATATCCACCATCGGAAGTTGCAACATTTTCATATATTTGAGTGTTATATGATGCTGTAATCATAGGAATCGCAACATAAAACACCACTGCTGCAATACTTGATAAAAGAATAAATTTGTAATGTGAGATTTTTTTGAGTTTAAAAAAACTAACTATAAACGCATATAGACTTATTAATGCTGTTTTGTGAATTGTTGCTGCAATTAACACAAATATTATAAACTTTAACCATTCGTTTTTCTTTAGATATTTATATGCAAAAAAACAAATCCCTATAGCTAACGACTGTCTTAAAATACCTAACATAAAACATATGTTAGCTAAACCTACAAAAATCAACAACGACACACATGGGTAGTCAGATTCTTTTATTATGATTACGTAATAAAGAGAAAACGTTAAAACAAAAAGTGTTGCACGTGCAAGCCACCAATCGCCCGTGAAAAGCGCAATTACTTTTAAAATAATAAAAAAACCATTATCTATAGAAAAATTTGTAAATAATTCATTCCAAGTAAATCCTTCTAATCGATTCCAATAATAGATATAATACGACTGGGCATCAGCTCCAACAGATGTCTCACGAAAAACACCTAAAAAGAATATAATCAAACCAGGAATTATTGCATAAAAATTTTTATATTTCTCTTTAGTTTCTTCCAAATCATTCATATTTGTAGGTCTACAAACTTCAAAAAAGCCACCAAACAGCAGGCACACAAACAAAACTATGTAAGGAACCATAAACCTTCTCCTTTATGCCTTATTAATCATATAAATCTAATGATTAATTTTTCAAATTCTCCTTATACCACTCAATAGCAGCTTTAATACCTCTGTCAAAATCCCACTCAGGGTCATAACCAATCATTTCCTTCGCCTTGCTGATATCCGCATTACTATGCTTTATATCACCCGCACGGTCTGGACCAAAATTCGGCTCAATATTCACTCCAAGTGCCTCTGTTAAGCCATAATAAATATCAATAAGATACTCTCTGCCACCATAAGCTATATTGAATGCTTCGCCAGCCGCACTGCCATCAGCAAGGCAAGCCTTTAAATTTGCTTCTATAACATTTTCTATATAAGTAAAGTCACGGCTTTGCTTTCCATCGCCATTTATAGTCGGAACATCACCATTAAGAATTTGCTTTATAAATTTAGGAATTACTGCAGCATAAGCACCATCTGGGTCTTGTCTACGACCAAAAACATTAAAATAGCGTAAGCCGTAAGTATCAAGACCATAATGCTTTGTATACATTTTTGCCCACTCTTCATCACAACGCTTTGTAAGGGCATAAGGTGAAAGAAGATTTCCTTCTCTTCCTTCTTTTTTAGGAAGATTTGGCTCATCTCCATATACAGAGCTTGAAGATGCATACACAAACTTCTTAACGCCATTTTGTCTTGATGCTTCAAGCATATTGAGTGTTCCTTGAATGTTGTTTAAAGAATAAAACAACGGCATTTCAATAGATCTTGGAACGCTTCCCCAGGCAGCCTGATTAAGAACATAATCTACACCTTCGCAGGCTTTTATACAAGTTTCTAAATCCTTGATGTCTCCTTTTATAAATTCGTAATTTGGGTTATTTATAAACTCGTCAACATTCTTTTGTTTGCCTGTTGACAAATCATCAAGACAACGTACACGATGACCCATATTAAGAATTGCTTCGCAGAGGTTAGAGCCAATAAATCCTGCCCCACCTGTAACAAGGAAAAGTGAATTTTCTGGAAATTGTAAATGTTTGTATCCCATAATTAAAGTCTCCAATAATCGTAGCCTTCAGCCTCGTATTCTTTTCTGTTAAGAACACCCTTAACATCGACAAGAACTTTTTTACCAGCAGCAAAGAAATTGTTGATATCTTCTTTGGTGAGTTCAGAAAACTCATCGTGACCAACTGCAAGAACAACTGCATCCATACCTTTAACAGATTCTATATCAATAAACTCAATACTGTAAAGATGCTTAGCTTCTTCAGCATCAGCAACAGGGTCTGATACAATTGGCTCAATACCATATTCTCTTAATTCTTTTACTATATCAAATATCTTTGTATTACGGGTATCTGGGCAATTCTCTTTAAATGTGAAACCTAAAATAGCAACTTTTGCATTTTTTACAGCTTTACCCGCTCTTATTAAGTTTTTAACTACATTTTCAGCTACATATTTACCCATATCGTCATTTATTCTACGTCCTGACAATATTACCTGACTATGATATCCCAACATCTCTGCCTTATAGGTTAAGTAATAAGGGTCAACGCCAATACAGTGACCACCCACAAGACCCGGACGGAAAGGAAGGAAATTCCATTTTGTTCCAGCCGCACGAAGCACAGCAAGAGTATCTATACCAAGTTTATTAAAAATTATAGATAATTCGTTTACAAAAGCGATATTAATATCTCTCTGACTATTTTCAATAACCTTAGCAGCTTCTGCTACTTTTATAGACTCTGCACGATGAACACCTGCATCAATAACAATTTCATAAACCTTTGCAACACAATCTAATGTTTCTTCATCCATACCAGAAACGATTTTTGTAATTGTATTTAATCTGTGAACTTTGTCACCCGGATTAATTCTTTCTGGTGAATAACCCACCTTAAAATCAACACCACATTTTAAACCTGATTCTTTTTCTAAAATAGGCACACAAACATCTTCTGTAACACCTGGGTAAACAGTTGATTCAAAAACTACAACTGAACCCTTTGTAAGATTACGTCCAAGAATTCTGGAAGCACCCTCCACCGGAGTTAAATCTGGTGTATGGTCATCATTTACAGGAGTAGGAACTGCTACAATATGGAATTTTGCCTCACGTAATTTTTGCTCATCTGATGTAAATTCCACTGTTGTTGCTTTAATTGCATCATCACCCACCTCGTGAGTTGGGTCGATACCTGATTTATAAATTTCAATTTTTTGAGTATTAAGGTCATATCCTATTACATCTACACCACGTTTTGCAAATTCAATTGCAATAGGCATACCAACGTAACCAAGACCAACCAACGATACTTTTTCTTCTTTGTTTACTATTTTTTCGTATAAGTTCATTTTAATTTACTCCTCTTTTATAACTTTCTTCATAAAACTCACAAAGTTTTTCTGTCAAAGAATGAATATCAAAACCTTTTTTCTCTATACATTCTCGCTCATTAAATCTTTCACAGTATTTATATTTAAGAACACTTTCTGCCCAAATCCTCGGACTTTCAGAAAGAGACTTTATTGTTAAATTATTTGTTATTTGAACTTCCTCTGCTATTGTATCAGACATGACACAGTACAACCCTGAAGCCTGAGCTTCTACCAATGCACCAGGTAATCCTTCGAATATAGATGGAAATAGAAAAACATCGGCACCCTGTAGCAAATCATTAACATCATTTCTCGAACCAAGAAATTCAACAACATCACTTAAATTATATTCATTGACATATTCGTCAAGGGGGTTTCTATCTCCTGTACCCACCAAAACAAGAATAGCATCTTTATCCATCTTGTGAATTTCGTTAAATACTTCTAATATAAACGGATGGTTTTTAGGCGGAGTAAAATTACCCACGTGCATAACAACATATTTATTATCCCACCCGTTGGAAATTCTTATATCTTCACGAATATCCTTGTTGTAATAAAATTTATTTGCATCTATAGCATTGGGCCATATCTGGACTTCACCTTTTTCATACATCTTGTTTCCGTATAACCAGCGCCCCGCCTTTTCAGATACAGCAAAATAAAAATTAGCGTATTTTTTAGTTGGAAGCTTGATTACATTTTTAACAATGTTCTTTAAGCTTAAAGATGAAATTGCAGTTCTTGAATGTGCTATTCTTATAGGAACTCCAGCTAAATAAGCACCTTTACAAAAAACACTACACCATGCATCCTGATGAGCATGAACTATTTTGTATTCAGGATGAGACTTAAGAAAACTTCTAAAATATTTCACATACCAAATCATATTTTTTACAGTCAATGGTTGATTATAAAAGACTTTATTTCCAAGAGCTTTTACTTCGTCATCAAAAACTCCTGGTTCCAAACTATAAGTAAAAACATCTATGATCAATCTTGAATGGTCAATATTTCTTATAATATCCATCAATCTATTCTCCAACCCTCCTGGCTTTAATTGATGGACTATCGCCAAAACTCTAATTGGTTCTTCCATATTACCTCCTGCTTTTATACCTAATAATTAGTTTTCAATATATCTCAAACATAATTTCATTTACCATTTCCACAGAAAACGATTTGATTTTTTCTGCATTATATTCACCCATTTTTGTAAAGTCTGATTTTAAAAGTGAATTTAGTGCATCTTTGCAATCATCTACTGAATGTGGGTCAAATAAAACTCCGCCGTTTTCGTCAATTAAATCTGTATTGCCTCTAATGTTACCTACAGCACATGGCAAACCACTTGCCATTGATTCCATCAAAGAAACATTTAAGCCTTCTCTTATTGAAGGTAACGTATAAATATCTGCTGTTTTATAAAGTTCTGCCACATCGGTTCTGTAACCTAACAAATGTACTTGTTCTGCTACTCCAAGTGCCCCAGCTAATTCTGACAAATATGATTCTTTATCGCCTTTGCCTGCAATAGCGTAATGAACATTTGGATTATTTAACTGAGAAATTGCACGAATAATAACCTCGTGGTTTTTATTTTCGTTTAATTCGCCAACAGAAAGAATCAAGGTTGCATCTTCTGGGACACCTATTTCTTTTCTTTTAGCACTTCTATCAACCTGAACATTCTGGAATCTTGATAAATCAATCCCAACACCTGGTACATATTCCACTTTTTTTGCTTTCATTTTTTTCTTTGCTAAAGCAAAATCTTCTTGATTAATTGTGATTAAAGTATCTGTAAAATAAGAGCATAATTTTTCTACTGGGTAATAAATAAGCCAATTTAAAAGTGGTGCACCCTTATAAAAATGGAAACCGTGTGCTGTATATATCACTTTTGTACCATTCTTACGAGCTTTTATGCAAGCTAAGCGGGTAACCAAACCACCTATTGGTGAATGACAGTGAACTAAATCATACTGATTTTCTTTTATTAAAGAAACTACTTGCCTATAAGCTTGCAAGTTACCTTGAAAGTCTAAAACATTTCGAGCAAAATCAATTTGAAAATATTTAATTTTTAATTCACCTAATTTTTGCTTCAATTCCTGAATACGTTCATTACTACAAGTACTACCTTTTTCAAAATTACAAGCAACATGAACGTCATAATTCATATCTTTTAGCATTTGTATATTAGGCATTAAAAATTGATCCACCATCGAAGCAACAGATGTAATCACTAAAAATTTCTTCATCTTAACCCTCGGTTTCTCTGATACTCTCAAAAACAGAAAACTTCTGATAACCTGCACTATATTTACTAAGCTCTATATCATAGCTCAAACTACCAAACGCTTTATTTACAAGACCGGTTACTTTACTCATAATTTTAAGTGCCCAGCCAAAGCCTTTTATTAAGTGCACTTTTTTACCATGAGCTTCTGCAATCATCTTAACCAATTCGCTTGTGTTGCTATACTCAGCATTCTGTGGCCAGAATGTTCCGTGTTCTTCATTTTCGACCATCAAGCGAACAAATTCACAAAGATTTTCGATATAAAGCATTGATCGCTCGTTTTCAACATAAGGGAAAACAGGTGTTAATAAGGCAATTTTCGCTAAAAGTGGGTAATTACCCTTACTACCCTTACCATAAATCATAGGTGGACGTAAAATAACCACATTGAAGTTTTCGCTATTCAAAGGATTTAAGCCGTTTTCTGCCTGAACCTTGCTATCACCATAGCAATTCGCAGGGGAAACTGGTGTGTCTTTATTAATTCTTTTTGTTTTACCTATTGGTGCACTATCGCCATAAACAATTGCAGAACTCATATAAATAAATTGCTTTACACCATCTACTTTTGCTTTTTTAGCTGTTTCAACCGCTAAATCAGTATTAACTGCATAATAAAATTTTTCTTTTTCTACACTGATTTTGCCATTATCTGAATGAGCGATTCCAGCGACATGGAATATACTGTCATACCCCGAAAAATCCTTGTCTCGCCAAGAACCATCAATCATATCAATAGTTTCAATGCTATACTCTGAAGAAAAATTTTCTTCAATATATTTTTCAAACGAAGTACCAATATAACTATTTACACCTGTTATTAATATTTTTTTCATATTAACCTCTGCTATTACTGAGCTATATTTTCATCATTCTTTTTCATTTCGCCTGTTCCACCCTCAACAACACCATCAGATTTTAACACTGAAGTAATTGTACCGAGGAAGCATTTGCAATCGAAAGCAAAGCTCATTTTTTCTATATATTCGCCATCAAGCTTTGCTTTAACATCAATTTCGAGTTCATCTCTACCATTGATTTGTGCCCAACCAGTAAGACCAGGTCTTACATCATTTGCACCATATTTATCACGTTCTTCAATTAAATCATACTGATTCCAAAGTGCAGGTCGGGGACCAATGACAGACATTTCTCCCTTCAATATATTAAATAACTGAGGAAGTTCGTCAAGACTACTTTTTCTCAAAATCTTGCCGATGCTTGTAATATACTGTTCGGGATTTTCTAATAAGTGCGTCGGACAATCTTTAGGAGTACTCATCTTCATGCTTCTGAATTTATACAAATTAAAATGAGTTTTATTTAATCCAACACGTTTTTGTTTGAAAAAGACCGGACCTGGGTCAGTAATTTTAATAATTAGTGCGATAACTCCCATAGGAATTGCTAACACAATTATTCCCACTACGGACAACACCAAGTCAATTAATCTTTTTAAAAATCGTTTGTACATTCTTAAACAATCTCCTACTTATTACCGATTATTTCTTCACCAAGATTTCATCATTGATTCTTTGCTCAATTGCCTTCATTTGTTCCTTAAAAGCTTTACCTTTATATTCTGAGCCGTGCTCGCCTGCTGGGTGGTAGGTTGGAACGATTTTTGAAACGACGTCACGGATATCATCCTCATCGTCGCTGTAAGCTACATTCATAAGAACGTGTAACTGGTCTAAAAATTCATCTTCATCAAAAGGAATAGGACTGCCGATATGAATAAGCTTATTTGGAGTTGTTTTCATACCCTCTTCAGACATAAGCTTTTCTTCATATAATTTTTCGCCAGGACGAAGTCCGGTATAAGAAATTTTAATATCAACGTCTGGTTTGAGACCAGAAAGCTTAATTAAATTTCTTGCAAGGTCATCAATTTTTACAGGCGCACCCATATCTAAAACGAATATTTCGCCACCCTTTGCATAAGTTCCAGCTTGTAAAACAAGTGAAGATGCTTCTGGAATTGTCATAAAATAACGAATAATATCAGGGTGAGTAACCGTTACAGGACCGCCCTTTGCAATCTGCTCTTTAAATCTTGGAATAACTGAGCCATTACTGCCAAGCACATTACCGAAGCGGACTGCAACAAACTCTGTTTTTGGAGTTTCTACATTACGGACACAGATTACATCATCTTCTGTATTTTCAGTTTCTGTATGAAGTCTGAGTGGCAAAAGTTTATAAGCTTCGCCTTCTGCTATTTTCTTTGCAAATGACTGAATAATCATTTCACAAATACGCTTTGATGCACCCATAATATTAGTTGGGTTTACAGCTTTGTCGGTAGAAATAAGCACAAAACGCTTGCAACCATTCATCATAGCAGCATAAGCAGTTTTATAAGTGCCTATTGCATTATTCTTTATAGATTCACAAGGACTATCTTCCATTAAAGGAACGTGCTTATGAGCAGCTGCGTGATAAACAATTTCTGGTTTATACTTCTCAAAAACCTGGTTTATACGACGGCTGTCACGAACAGAGCCAATTAAAACCTCTAAATTAAGTTCCGGATATTTATCTTTGAGCTCGAGTCCGATTGCGTGAGCATTATTCTCATAAATATCAAGTATTACAAGTTGTTTTGGGTTATGCATTGCAATCTGTCTGCAAAGCTCACTACCAATAGAACCGCCACCACCAGTTACTAAAATAACCTTACCGGATATGAAGTCAAATATCTCATTCATATCAACCTTAACGGTTTCTCTGCCAAGCAAATCTTCAATTGCAACATCCTTCATTGCTTTAACTGAAACATCGTCATAAATATTAGCAACTGTTTTCATTTCGCAACCAGTTTCTCTGCAAATCTCTAAAATATCACGTTTCTTTTCTGCAGAAAGGCTTGGTATTGCAAGATAAATCTTTTCAATTTTGTATTTTTCAACATTTAATAAAATGTCTTCTCTGCCACCAACTACAGGAACTCCGTCAATATATCTGCCCCATTTGTTAGGGTTGTCGTCAATAATACAGCAAGCTTCTTCTGTTTTTACCTTTGCACGCTGCATATCGTGAACCAACATCTGACCAGCGGAACCTGCACCTATAAGCATAACTCTGCTTGGAGGTCTTTTTGTTCTTCTGCTTCTTTCAAGCAAAACAAAGCGATATGAAAAACGAACAAGAACTGTTAATGCAAACTGAACAGCAACACCAATAATGTAATATGAAATTGGCATACGTTCAAATAACACAGTAATGAATACTGTATGGAATACGCCCAACACAAAAATTGAGCCTATAACTCTTTTTAATTCACTGAAGCTTGCAAAACGCCAGATGCTCTGGTAAAGATGGAAACACCAGAACACTACAATGCACGCAACAAAATAAATTGGCGAAAACTTAAAGCAAGACTCAAGATAGTTGTCAGGCACCATAGATGCTCTGCAATCAAATCTTAACCATAAGGCAAAAAGGAATGAACCGATAGCAACGACTAAATCGTACGCCATCAGTAATGCTGCAACTTTATGCCAATGTTCAAAACGTTTTTTTCTTTTAACAGAATACTTTCTCTTCAGCATATTTACTCCCGTTTATACTAATCTTTGTAAACACTCATATTTACAAAATAGAAACTCAAAATTTTACTATTTTTCACAACAAAAGTGCCCAAATTTTTCCGCTACAGACACTTTTCGACATTATATCTCATATTCTTTGTTATAATACCACATCTAAATTTCTTTTGCAATACTTTTGCCAAATAAATCTACTTCATTTTTGTAGGTATTTTATGTTTATTCATGATAATTTTGGATAGGGTGCATAAATATAGTTGTTAGTTTTTAGGTGTTGGGTGTTAAAAGTCAGATTATATAACACAAAAACAGGAAACAGAGTTGTTTCTCCGTTTCCTGTTTTCTAATTCCTAATTTCTACTTCCTAATTCCTAAAATTAATTATATTTCGGTAAATAATCGCCGTGTGCTTCAATTAAGTCGTCAACCATCTTTTTGATTGTATCAATATCAAGCTCACTGCCTGTATGTGGGTCGAGCATTGCAGCCTGGTAAATATGTTCTTTTTTGAGTGTTTTTGCTGCTTCAATTGTGAGAAGCTGAACGTTTATATTTGTCATATTCATAGCGGCACACTGAACTGGTAATGCACCAACGTAGCAAGGTGTTACGCCCATACCATTTACAAGGCAAGGAACCTCAACACAAGCTTCTTTCGGAAGGTTTGTAATGAGTCTGTCTTCATTAAGAACGTTACCGCCAATCTGATATGGTGTATTTGTAACTATTGATTCAATAATATGTGAAGCATATTCGTTTGAACGGTTGTGCTCCTTGAAGCCTTTTTCGAGCATATCCTGATAATCTTTCTTCCAGCTTTCAATCTGGTGAATGCATCTTCTTGGATATTCATCGAGTGGGATATTATATTTTTCAATAAGCTCAGGGTATTTGCTCTTTATGTAGAACATATTGTATTCTGCATTGTGCTCACTTGATTCTGTGCAGTAGTAACCAAAATTCTTGATATATTCAAGACGAACTTTGTTATTGAATTCAGGGTCGTTGAGCTTTGCATCAATTCTCGTTTTAATTTCTGGATATAAGTCGTTATTATCTTTATCTTTAATTTCGAGAAGCCAAGCCATGTGATTGATACCAGCAATAAGCTCTCGTCTGCCTTCTAATTTATCTTGCATACCGAGTTGTTCAAATAAATCACTTGAACAAGTCTGAACGCTATGGCAAAGACCTACGGTTTTAACACCTGTGTAGCGTTGCATATAGCCAGAAAGAATTGCCATTGGGTTAGTGTAATTTAAGAACCACGCATCAGGGCAAACCTCTTCCATATCACGTGCAAAATCTGCCATAACAGGAATTGTACGAAGGCCTCTCATAATTCCACCGATGCCTAAAGTATCACCAATAGTCTGACGAAGACCATATTTTTTAGGAACCTCAAAATCTATAATTGTGCAAGGGTCATAAAGACCTACCTGAATAGCATTGATAACAAAATTAGCGCCTCTTAAAGCATCTTTTCTGTTTTCAACACCTAAGTAGCATTCAATTTTGCCATAACCGCCCTTTGTTTTGCGGATTGCTTCTAAAATTGTTCTGCTCTGTTCAAGTCTTTCGCCGTCAATATCATAAAGAGCGAAAACGCTGTCACGTAAAGCCTCTGAGCACATACAGTCACCTAAAACATTACGTGCAAACACACTACTACCTGCACCCATAAATGTGATTTTCATTTTGATTACCTCCAAGCTTTCTGGGATGATTTTAGATTACAATAATTCGGGGATGTTGTCAATTCTTAATTAATTTTATTTTCTTACCCTCAAATGAATAAACATTCTCTTCGTTGCCGTTTACTTTTTCAGGAAAATCAGTTGTTATAATCTGCGAACCACAGTTTTCTGTAACCTCATATCTTTCAGCACTATAATTCGGATATTTATCTGCACGGGTTCTTATTATAAGCTTACATTCATCTATACTTTCAGCCTTACGACTATCGGCATTCCAAGGGTCATTTTCTAAAATAAATGAAGTGTAGCTTTCATTTCTGTCATCATAGCGAAGCATTGGGAACATTTTTTGTGTTTTAATTGATTCATCAAATGCTATGTAGCTTTCAGTTACATCACAATCGTGAAGTAAAACAAGAATTTTTCCCTGTGCTTCTTTTAAAGAAATCCAGTCGTCATTTTCACGCATTTCTTTAAATGAATCGTAATCTCTTAACATATCCTTTGGAGTTAAAAGCGAATCACCCAATTCATTCACAATAACCTTTTCTAATTCTTTTGCATAATCAAGAGAAAACTTTTTCATTCCGTTTATTTCGATAACAAAGCTTTTTGGCTCAATAATTATATACACAGGAATATGGTCAGGGTTATTATCTGACCACATTTTAATCTCTTTTAAGGCTTTACTGAAATCATATGCACTTGAAGCATTATCTACAAATGAATTGTGTGTTACTTTAAACGCAATTTTTCCGTCTTTATCAAGTGTTTCAATATCAATTTCAACGTTTCTTATACCCATTTCGAGCTGCTCTGTTAATGTATCCATCTCGAAATCAAAAGTATTAAGACCTGCTTTTTTAAATGTGATAGCGTCAATTATATTCATTGCAAAACGGGTTTCTTTGGTTGCAAGTCTCTGGTAACTGTTGTGAGTACCAAGAACTGCAATTTCATTAAGCTTTACGCCATCTTCTATTGCTTTTTCTAAATCAAATGAAGCTATATCTCTTTCTTTTTTCGGTGTGTAATTTTTGTAATATTCTGTTTCAAGATATTTAAGATGCTCTTCCTGAAATTTAATGTTATCTTCTATAACGTTTACGTTAGAAACAATTGCAACAATAAAAATGCCAAGAAGTACAACAAACAAACCTGCAAATAATGATAATAACGAAACAATTATTCTTTTAAAAATTTTCATACTTTCACACCTTATTTTATTTATCATTAAATCTTTTTAAACCAGTAAATTTCTCTCCAAAAGAGTTTGCCCAGGATTCACAATAGAGTTTGTAATATGAAACGTTATTTTTCTCTCTGTATTTCGCAAAAACATTACACCAGATTACAGATGGTAGAGCTACAACGATATAGTAAAGCGGACCTAAAAGAAGGCATTGCCAGGTATGACCATACTCGTGAATTCTCACGTTATAAAGCCACTCTTTCTTTTCTTTCTCATCACGGACAAATATAAAAAGCCCCATTGAAAGTCCACCCGCATTCCACGGTAAATAAACTATATTAGAAAAACCAAATTTTGCGTGTGGGCGTTTTAAAATTTTAGTGCAAATCAAATATGCAATACCGCCGACAATATTAACAGGAAGACCCCACGTCCATTGAACTAAGTAAAATAAAACACTCTGCAATTTGCTGTATTTTCTTGCTGGTGTAGCTACTGTAATATCTATTTTTTCAGTCATTATTCTGCCTCCGCTAATTGTTTTTTTAATTCTTTTTCTTGTTCAATAAGAATTAAATAATTTCCTTGTATATCTTTTTCCAATCTGTGAACTTCTGTGTCACTTTCGTAAGTACCGAGCCAGGTTTTTTCTAATTTATAGCCTGAAAGAAGCTCGCAACGCTCTCTTTCATATTCAGTTAAAGTAACTGTGCCATATTTGTGCTTTGTTGCAATAGCGGCTCTTATCATAGTGTGGTCATCTTTTGTCATTTTAAAGCGTTTTAATAAAAGATATGCAGTTATTGCACAGATTGCCGGAAGAATTGCAACACATATTCTCA
>SVOI01000070.1 GCA_015066465.1 Oscillospiraceae bacterium | reverse complement strand
AGACAAAAAAATTTTCAGTAACAAGGAAAAACTCGCAGGAATACTGACGTATTTCAAGAGTTTTGACGATGTTAGTGGGAATTTTTGTCTTCCAAAACCGTGCGGTGTTCGGCTCCCGTCACCTTAAGGGAACAGTAGCAAAGGAGTAAAATTTATGAACAAAAAGAAAAAACTTAATCGTCTTGTGATTTGCGCATTCTTTATGGCATTGACAGTCGTTATGACATTCACACCATTAGGTTACATACCAGTAGGCGTAATTTCAATCACAACAATTCACATTGCAACTATTTTAGGCGCTTGTATTTTAGGCGTAAAATATGGTGCAATTTTAGGTGGCACATGGGGTGCGCTTTGCATTGTAAAAGCATTTCAGGAACCAATCCCTGGCAACATTCCATTCCAGAATCCTATGATTTCATTAGTACCAAGAATTATTGTTGGTATTGTTGCTGGTTTAGTTTTTGTTGCACTTTCAAAAACTAAGCTCAAAAAACCAATTTCATTAGGTATTGCAGCAGTTGCCGCTACACTTACAAACACAGTTTTAGTACTTACAGCATTAACCCTTTTCAACGGCTTCGAGTCAATTACTGCAGGTGTTACAACTGCACTTGAAACAATCTTCTCAGTTTTAATTTCTGTAAATGGTGTTATAGAAATCATTGCTGCATTAGTACTTGTTCCATCACTTTATATGGCTACAGAAAAGTTATTAAAAGATAAAATCTAATTAAACAATAAACCTGTTTTTCTAAAATCAAAACAAAAAAATCTCCACGAAGTTTTCGCTTCGTGGAGTTATTTTTTATTTAGTTACTTCTACCACAAAAGAGTCGCCACCATTAACTGAAGTTGTCAACTCAGGGAAGTATGTGTAAGGTTTAAACTCAATTGAATTTAAAAACTCTATAGTTTCTTTTTCAGCATCTTCAACCGTTATATCTCCTGTAGTTGAAAAATCAAACTGATATGTATTACCGCTGTTTTGGAACACTAAAGAAACTCTTGTTTCACCATCGTACTGTAAAGTTACAATGTTAATTTTACCATTCACAATTTCGTTATCATAAACATTTTTCAAAACTTTAAATTCTTCAGTTTTGTCTTTCTGACTGTTTAATGCATTATAAACCTTTTCTACTTTTGCAATAGCCTCATCAATAGTTTCTTCTAAAATTTGAATTTGAAGTGTTGACTTTGTTTTCTTGTTTTCAAACTCACCACGGTCATTAACTGCATTCCAGCCGTCAGGTAAAGTGAAGTAATAAGCGTAATCTTCAATAACACCATTCTCTTCAATCTGACCAACAAAGCCACGAATTTCAGTTACATATTCGCCATTATCATCTTTTACCTTTTTGCCATCTGCATCGGTAACATAAACAATTAATTCACCGTCTTCACTTAAAACCTTCTTGCCGTTCTCATCAGTTACAAGAATGTATTCTGAATCTGTTGACGGGTCAACATAAACATCTTTATTACAAGCGGTAAACACAACACTTAATGAAATTACTGCTACCATTAAGAAAACTAACATTTTTCTTTTCATAGAATATCACCTATTTTAAAATTACAGGGGTGGTTACCCACCCCTTATTAATCAAATTTATTGCGCATCAGTCATAGTTGCTTCAACAACCACCTCTGTAGTTGTATCTAACGGACTTGTAGGATTTTCATTAGTCCAGTTAATTTCATAATAAGCTTTATCTTCAAGTGTAAATAAAACTGAAAGGTCGCCGTGCTCCCCGAAGGTATTCTTTCCAGTTGCTAAAACCTTTACATTTGCAGGCTTGAAGTATTCAAGTCTTGTAATTTCATCTGTAAGACGGTTAACTGTTGCTGTAATTTTACAACCACTATAGCTTACTGAGTAATCCTTAAACTCGAGATATGATTTTGTTTTTGCAAATTCTTCTGAATTTAAAACATCTTCTTTATCACGAAGAGAGAATGCATTACCAAGGATTGCCTTAGCATCAATTTCTGCTACGTCGTCAAATTCAATAGTGATAAAATACTCATCGCCAACCTCAGTCATTGTTGCATATTTAATATCATCAACTGTAAGCTTTGAAGCGAAGCTTTCACCCTTAACTAAAAGAACATCTGTATTATCAGCACCGAAAGCTACGTCACCAGATTGCTCTTTAATATTTTCTAACATAAGGTCTTTAACCGCTTTAGCAGCATCGTTAATAGCAGAAAGTGATTCATCAATTGTCTCTGCCTCTTCCTGACCTGCTTTTGTTACTTTAAGGCTGTCATTTGGAACGTTTAACTCAAAACGATAATACATAGCAGGTCTTTCTGCTTTAATGTCGTTTACAAGTCTGTTGAAGTAATTTAAAATTTCTTCACTTGATTTATCAACAGGAGTTGCACTTTCTGTATATTCTACAGGCACGGTAGTCTGAACTTCAACTTCTTCCCCTGAAGATGATGAACAAGCTGTGAGAGAAAGTAATGAAGCACTCACAACTAAAAGTGCTAAACCTAAGCTTAAAATTCTTTTCATAAAGGATATACCCCTTTCAAATTTCGCAAAATTATACTTATTCAGTATACAACAGAGTAATTATATCACAAAAATAGTTTTAAAAAAACAATATTTTAAGATTTTTTTATCTTTGTAAAAATAGCACAAATACTCAAGGTTTCTTTTGTTGCTAAGTAACAAGTATTGACTTGAAAGCAAATTATCATTATAATATAGGAAAGTAAAATTCAACCTTTAAGGTGGTGTAAAAATGGGTGCCATTTTTAAAAGCAGGCGTAGCGGTATATTTTTATTATGTATAATTCTTGCAACTGCTATTTTTGTTGGTGTTGTATGCTACGTTATAAATGACAGAAACAAAAAAATCATAAACGGCGACACACTTTACGAAAAAGAAGAAATCACAGAAATTGAAAACGATGAAAACAACTTGCCGATTTTCAATAACGAAGAAGTAATCGATACCACAATAACCTATGAAGAGCAATTACCAGTGCTCCCAGACCCTGGTACTCTTTATGACCCTACAATCATAACAATAGATGAAGACAACTGGAATTTAACGCTTGTTAATTCGAGTTACAGAATTATTGAGTCATATAGCCCCGATTTAGTTTACGTTTGCGGTTCTTCTGAAAGACTTGATAAAAAAATTGCAGAGCACTATGAAGAAATGTATAATGCCGCTAAAGAAGATGGAGTAAACCTCACACCATGCTCTGGCTACCGTTCTTACGACTTACAGAAACGCAACTACAACAATAAAGTTGCTTATTACGAAGGTTTAGGCTACACGAAAGAAGAAGCCTTAGAAAAGGCTGCAACAATTATAATGCCACCAGGAAGCAGTGAGCACAATTTAGGTTACGCTATGGATATTGTGTGTGTTGATGAATGGTTTGAGGACACAGATGAATTTAAGTGGTTAATGGAAAACGCTCAGGATTACGGCTTTATTTTACGCTATCCGAAAGATAAGCAAGATATAACTAAGGTAATTTATGAACCTTGGCACTGGCGTTACGTTGGTGTTGAACACGCCAAAAAATTAAAAGAAAGCGGTCAGGTTTTAGAAGAGTATTTAAGGTGACGGGAGCCGAACACCGCACGGTTTTGGAAGACAAAAATTCCCACTAACGTCGTCAAAACTCTTGAAATACGTCAGTATTCCTGCGAGTTTTTCCTTGTTATTGAAAATTTTTTGTCTTACAAAACTGCTCGCACCTAAAATTGTAAAGATTTTGGTGCAGTAAGGTGTTTCTTTGGCGCAGTCATACTGACGTATAACGATTATAGTTAGTCGAAACAGTGTAAAATTACACTGTTTCGATACCAAATCATATATTTGGTATCGAATTTTCTTCGAAAATTCGACTATAATCCTTTCAATGACTGTAATGCAAAATTGTATTTACGAAAAACAATTTTGCTAAAAGCCGATAAAGTCGGCTTTTCGAAACGCAACTGCGTTTCGTCTAATTACAATCATTATAACAAGACAAAAAACGGCTTAATGTGCCGAAAGATTTAAATTTTAGGCGTACGGGGTTCGACTCTCGTCACCTTAGGAGTTGCAGAAAATGGTTAAATTAAAAGTAGAAGAAGCGCACGGCGATTACGATTACGGCACAAGCAAGTTTTTAGGCGCACCTACAATGCCAGAAAGCTGGCTCTCTGACGGCACGCTTTCTGATGACGATTTTTTCTTTTGTCAGATAAAGCTTTCTGAGTTACGTGAGCACACAAGTTGCACACTTTTGCCACCTAAAGGTTTTTTATATATCTTTCTGACTATCAAAGAAGATGGCACGTTTAAACCTAACGTAAGACTTTGTGAGGAAGAGCCAGACACTCTTATTGATGATTTCAATTACGGCTTTGATTTTTTAGGCGACACCGATAAAGAATATTCAATAGATTTTAGCGGTGTAAGTGCAGGCACAGAAACAGCACTTTTTGTTGAAGAAAATGAAAGTTACATTCTTCTTCAATATGACCCGCTTGATGACAATATGCCAGAGTTTTTACAGGAAACAGAAAAACAAGCTGTTTTCAGAATACCAAAAGTTGATTTAGAAAACCTCGATTTTTCGAGAGTTACTTTTGAATTAAATTAAAAAAATGCTGAAAGGCTTAGCCTTTCAGCATTTTTTATTTCTTTATTTCAATATATTGCTTCTGCACAGCATCATATTTATAAACGGCACCTTTTCTGAATGCACAGGTGTAATTTGTTTCTGTGCCATCCTGCTCATAAATTTTTATTATATAAACCTTTTTACCATCAACTGCTTTTACAGTAGCGCCACTTGTCACCATTATATATTCTGTAAGCTCTTTTTCAAAACCTAATTTATCCTTAGAATATTTTTTGAACATTTTCTGAAGTGCTTCATTATTTTCTTCATCATAAAACAATGTTGTTTCTTCCCCTGTCGTCTGCTCCTCTACCTCAAACGCACCATTCTGAGTTAATAAAAGATATGTATTATTAGCAACATCAAGTTTAAAGCAATTGTAACCAACTATGGCAAAAGTAGCACTTGGCAATTCAGCTTCTTCTGTTAAATAGAGCTCTACTTTACAACCACTTTCACCATTAACCTGACATTCACTCAATTTCATAATATACTCGTTAACAGGTTTTGATGTACCCAATACATCGTTACTGTATTGCCCGAGCATTTGTGCTACAACACTCTCGTTTACAGTCATACTACCAAATTCATTTGATACGTCAACAACAGTATCCGCCGTTGCTAAAGCATTATTTTCTTTATATTTTTTAACACCCATTGCAATACCAAAAAGGATTGCTGAAGCTAATATAACAGCAACAAAAATTATAGCAATTTTCTTCAATTAATTCACGCTCCTTTGTTGTATAATAATATACAATCGCAAGAGCGGTTTGTCAAGTTACAACCATTTGGAATCATTTGGATATTTTCAGATATTTCTCTTTTGTTGCTATTCCGCCACGAATGTGGCGTTCTTCTTTATTTTTTTCTAAAACCTGCCTGACCTCGTTATAAAGTGCAGGATTAACCTTTTTCAAGCGTACTGTAACATCGGTAAAAACTGTAGATTTTGAAACCCCGAATTTTTTGCCAGTAGCTCTGACAGTTGAATTTGTTTCTGCTATGTATCTGCCAAGCTCTACCGCCCGTTCATCAAAATGGCCCTTTATATTTTTATCATAATTAAATGACATAATGCACCCCCTGAACTTCTTCTTTAAAATTTATGCTTTCTTTTAAAATCTTATTACTTTTAAATAAAATTTTCTTTACACAAATTTTCAATTGTGGTATTATAGATATGTAAATTTTAAAGAAGCGGGTGCTTTTATGATTAAATTTGGTACAGGTGGTTGGCGTGCTGTTATCGGTGACGATTTCACACGCGAAAATGTTCAATTAGTTGCAAACGGTATTTTAAAATATGCCAGAGAACTTGGAAAAGTTGACAAACCTATTATTATAGGCTACGACAGACGATTTTTGTCTGAGAGTGCTGCAAAATGGGTCGCAGAGGTTCTTGCTGCTGGTGGAATTGACGTGTGGTTTTTAAACCGTTCTGCTCCTACCCCACTTATAATGCACACGGTTAAAGACAGTGAGCTTTATTTTGGTATTGAAGTAACTGCGAGTCACAACCCTGCAAATTATAACGGCATTAAAGTTATTGTAGACGAAGGCAGAGATGCAAGTCAGGAAGTTACCACAAGAATTGAAGAATTAATTGAAGAAACAAGCTCAGTTGAAGCACTTGATTTTGACAAAGCTGTTGCAAGCGGCAAGGTGTTATATCTTCGCAATCCATTCAACAAATTCCTTGATGATATTTTAGCACTTTTAGACGTTAATGCTTTAAGAGAGCGTGGGCTCCGTGTTCTTTTTGACACAATGCACGGCTCAGGTGCTTATCCGTTACAGGTTATTTTCCACACAACACGTTGCACAGTTGACACTATAAACCTTAATAAAGACGCTTACTTCGGTGGCATTATGCCAGCACCTACAGAGCAGACACTTTCACCTTTAAGCGATATGGTTGTTAAAGGCGACTATGACCTTGGTATTGCTATGGATGGTGACGGCGACAGACTCGGTATTATTGACAGAGATGGTACGTATATTAACGCTAACGAAATTCTTTGTATGCTCTACTACTACCTCGTTAAATACAAAGGCTGGAAAGGTGCAGTTGTAAGAAACCTTGCTACAACTCACATGCTCGATAAAATCGCTGAAAGCTTCGGTGAAAAATGCTACGAAGTACCAGTTGGTTTTAAATATATCTCTTCAAAAATCGACGAAGTAGATGCTGTTCTTGGTGGCGAATCTTCTGGTGGTCTTACAGTTCGTGGCCACATTCACGGTAAAGACTCAGTTTACGCTGCCTCTCTCTTTGCAGAAATGATAAGCGTTACAGGCAAATCACCAGTTGAAATTATGAAGGAGTTAGAAGAACAGTTTGGTGTATTCGAGATGGTTGAAGACAACCTTGTTTTCGCACCTGAATATAAAGACACTGTTAACCAAATTATTATGCTCCAGAAAAAGTTACCTGAATTTAAAAACAAGGTAGCACGTGTTAATTATGAAGATGGTTGCAAGGTTTATTTTGAGAATGGTGACTTTGTAATCTGCCGTTTCTCTGGCACAGAGCCACTCCTCAGAATCTTTGCTGAGAGTAATAATAAAGCTACGGCAAGAGAATATATTGATGCATTCAAAAAGTTTCTTGCACTTTAAGAATGCACAATTCATAATTCATAATGCACAATTTCGGAAGTCCTTCGGACTTGATTATAATTTAATATGAATAACAAAAAACTACATTCATTCTGCACTGCCCCAATTTGTGCGGACAGTACAAAAAACACCCCCTATGGTGTTAAATATTAAATTTAAGCAACAAACTGATTTCGTTTTTCTAACGGAGTCAGTTTTGTTTTTAGTTGAATTCTTTCGT
>SVOI01000069.1 GCA_015066465.1 Oscillospiraceae bacterium | reverse complement strand
TAGTACTCGCTATTTTACTCATCGTTGCAAACATCAAAATTGTACCACAATCAAAAGCGTACGTTGTTGAACGTCTTGGTACGTTCCACGCTACTTGGGAGACTGGTTTACACATCAAAATTCCTTTCATTGAAAAGGTTGCAAAAATCGTTTCTTTAAAAGAACAAGTTGTTGATTTCCCACCACAGCCTGTTATTACAAAAGATAACGTTACAATGCAGATTGACACAGTTGTCTTTTTCCAGATTACAGACCCAAAACTTTTCACTTATGGTGTTGAATATCCAATTGCTGCTATCGAAAACTTAACAGCAACTACACTTCGTAACATCATTGGTGAACTCGAACTCGACCACACACTTACTTCTCGTGATACAATCAACGCTAAAATCCGTGGTATCCTTGACGAAGCAACAGACCCTTGGGGTATCAAAGTTAACCGTGTTGAACTTAAAAACATTCTTCCACCAAAAGAAATTCAGGAAGCTATGGAAAAACAAATGAAGGCAGAACGTGAACGCCGTGAAGCAATTCTTCGTGCAGAAGGTGAAAAAGAATCACAAGTTCTCGTAGCACAAGGTCAGAAAGAAGCACAGATTCTTGCCGCTGAAGCTGACAAAGAAGCAAAAATTCTTGCTGCGGATGCTGTTAAAGAAGCAAAAATCCGCGAAGCAGAAGGTGAAGCAAGCGCTATTATTGCTGTGCAGACTGCTCAGGCTGAAGGTATTCGCCTTATTAATGAAGCAGCTCCTTCAAAATCATATCTTTCACTTAAAGGTATGGAAGCATTCGAAAAGGCTGCAGACGGCAAAGCAACCAAGATTATTGTTCCATCAGACCTCCAGAGCCTTGCAGGTGTTACTGGTAGCGTGAAAGAATTTTTAAAAGACTAATTTTCTTGAATTAAGAATTTAAAATGAAAAATTAAAAATTGTGGGACCTGCGGTCGGCATTTTATAATAAAACATTAATATAAAAACAACTACATTCTCTCATGTTTAGATTATCATTAAAATCTAAACATGAGGAATGTAGTTTTTTAATACAATAATAGTTATAATCAAACGCGAAGCGTTTCCGAAATTTTTAATTTTAAATTTTGGATTTTTAATTAAAAAAACAAGTTCGCTTCGTTTGCATCAATATCTCCGCCAGTCATAATCTCGTGACTGGCTTTTTCTATATGAGTAAGAATTCTTATGATGCTTTTATTCTTTATTCTGAGTTTTGTTACTATATTAAGTGGCAACGAAAGAGCACGTGTAAATACGTTATAGTAAGGTGTACCTACAGGGTGTTTTTTTATTGAACCATCTAAAATAGAGTGAAAAGCCGAGAAAATCATATCTGTCAACTGAACGTCTTTAAGCTGTTTAGCATCAGCTTTATTTATCGCTTTACCAAATGTGAGGAAATTAAAGATTTTTGCAGTTTGATAAACAGAAAGTGAATTTATGAGTTTCAAAATATCACCTGCAAACAACCATAATTTTTTAGCTTTTTTGCCTGGAACACCAATGGCGGTGAGTAGGGTTATAAATTCGATTTTACTGTTTTTCTTAGCAGAATTAAGAACGTTCTCAAACAAAAACGTAGCGTGGGCTTTTAAATGGTCGTTTGTGTATTCTTTGCCATTATATATGTAACCTTTAAGGTGTTCTGTTTTTGTGTCAATACCATCTTCTGTTAGTGTGCAGTAAACAATCGGGGCAGGGTAGCCACAAACAGAAGCAACGTTAAATTCATAAAAATGATTGCCGTTTTCATTTTCAATTCTTCTTATGTGGTGCATGTGTGAGTGCCCTGTGAACATTATAGAAAGCCCTATATCAGCAAAATCTCTGCATAATTTTTCTTTTCTTTCAACAGAACCCTTGCCGTTAATTACTCTGTCAAATTCAGTTAAAAACAAGTGATGGTGTTGCATACCAAAGATTTTATCGCCACGCTCTTTAGCTTTTTCTACTTCTTGTTTTATCCAATTAAAGTGCTCTTCGCTATAACCCGAGTTACCTTTACCATCCTGGTCATCATCAAGGCAGAAAATAGAAACGCCGTCAGTTGGTCTTATAACGTAAGATGATTTATTCTGATGTGTAAAGAATTCAGCGACAGCCTCAGTTGGACCAAAGTCTTTATAATAATCCCTTAACTCTCCTGGTTTTAATGTTTCAACATCGGTGTAAAATCTGTTACCTTCAAATCTTTTGGGTTTACCACTTGAACACCAGTCGTGAGTCGCAGTAATAACGTATACAGGCTTAGTCTTTTGAAAATCATAAAGAAGGTGGCGCATTTCTTCATGAGAAACACGCTCACCTTCGTTTGTTAAGTCACCTGCAATAAGTAAAAATTCAGCATCTGAATTTTTTATTTCTTCAAAAGCAGCAATAATCAAAGCTCTTGAGTGAGCTAACATCTTTTGGTCAGAGTTAGCCCTCATAGTGTAAGCAAAGCCTGAGTTACCAAGCTTTTCAGAGTAATAATGTGGGTCTGCTATAATTGCAAATTTAACTTCGTTTTTCATAATTTTACCACTTAATATTAAATGTATCGTCTTTTCTTGTGTAAGAAATAGGGTCGGTGATTTGTTTTTTCTTCGCTTCCTTTAAACCTTTTTCAAAAGCGTTAGCCATTTTTCTGTTAGGAAATTCAATAGTCATATCCATGTCAATGAATTGCGGAATACCAACATGCAAGAACTTAAAGCCAGTAAGCCACCAATGCTTTTCAGGTCCACGTGAAAATACAAATTCATCCATGTTATAAAAATCAAATGACATTGTGAGCATTTCTTCATCAGTAACACAGTCATAGTGCTCCATAACTCTGTCAGTGGGTTTGTTATAGAAACCAATTTCAGCACCAGCTGTTATACCATACTGACCTTTCCAGATTTCCATCATCCAGTCTTTGTCGTCATATGTAAAATAAATTTTAGCAGTTGAATAAATCATACCAACCATAGGTGCGGCAGTGTCATAAACACTGTTAAACCCAAAGTTTCTTTGCCACGAATCTAACTGAGTGAAATAAACGTCTTGAATAGGGTCGTAGTCAAAACCGGCTGCAACAAGAATATCTCTTGCTTTATTTTCATCTTTTTCTTGGAATAGTACGTCTTGAATATTAGCTAAATAATCGCCATCTTCAAAAGTGTTAATAGTAGTTGTTTCGGTTGGGGCAACAGTTGTTATAGGTTTAGTTGTAGAGTCTGAGCTACCCTGGCTACTGTTCTGTGCAGTAGTCGTAGTGTTGTTTACACCAGTAGTTGTTGTAGTGTTATCAGGGTTAACAATAACTGCAGAATTAGTTACGTATTCATTAGCATTAGGGTCAACGTAAATAACATCATTTGCTGGTGGGGTAGTAGGCTGAACAGTTCCGTTTACATTGTTTAGTGAACCCATCATACCGAGTAAACCACAACCTGAGCAGGATATGATAACCATAAGAACCAAAGCTGTTAATTTAATAAAAACTGAATACTTTTTCATTTCTCTTTCTCCAAAATTAATGTATTAAAATTGTATACCCAATAATAATACCACAAATTTCCTTAGTTGTCATTACATTTTAAGAAAAATAATAATTAATTAACAATTAGGGTTAGCGTAGAGTGAGTGTATTAACCATAAGGTTCTCTATATTAAGTTGACACTAAAAAGCTTTTAATATATAATTAATTAGTAAATGAAAACAGGAGTTGAAATTACTACGTTTACACATCTTCACGTGCATACCGAATATAGTTTGTTAGATGGTGCTTGCAGAATAAAAGATTTAGTAGATTTTGCAAGCGAGCAGGGTATGAAAAGTCTTGCTATAACCGACCACGGTGTTATGTTCGGTGCAGTAGAATTTTATAAAAAAGCAAAAGAAAAAGGAATAAAACCAATTATAGGGTGCGAGGTTTACGTCGCGCCCCGTTCCCGTTTTCAGAAAAATCACGCTTTAGATAGTGAACGTAGCCACCTTATTTTACTCTGTAAAAATGAAACTGGTTATAAAAATTTAATTAAATTGGTGTCATCTGCCTGGACTGATGGTTTTTACACCAAGCCACGTGTTGACCACGAAATTTTAGCAGAATGTTCCGAAGGTTTAATTGCACTTTCCGGTTGCCTTTTTGGTGAAGTTGCAAAATCTATTTTAGCAAGAGATTTTGAAAACGCAGAAAAAACTGCCCTCTGGTATAAAGAAACCTTTGGCGACGGCAACTATTATTTAGAAATGCAAAATCACGATATGGTTGAAGAGCGTGAAGTGATTAATGGCATTATTAAAATCAGCCGAAAATTAAATATTCCCGTTGTTGCAACAAACGACGTTCACTACTGCAAAAATGAAGATGCCGATGTGCAAAAGGTTTTAATTGCTATCGGCACAAATAAAACTGTTAATGAAGAGAATGATTTATCATTCGAAAACGACGAGTTTTATTTAAAAAGCGAAGAAGAAATGCGAGAGGCTTTTTCATTCTGTGAAGAAGCAATTACTAATACTGAAATAATTGCAGAAAAGTGTAATTTTGATTTCGAATTCGGAGTTTCAAAATTGCCTCACTTTGACGTGCCTGAAAGTGACCACGCTTTATATCTTAAAAATCAGTGCCTTGACGGGCTTAAAAGACTTTTTGGTACTATTCCAAAAGAATATGAAGAACGCCTTTTATATGAGCTTTCTGTCATTCACGAAATGGGTTTTGACGATTATTTCTTGATTGTTTCTGACTTTATATCTTTCGCAGTGAAAAATGGTATTCCTGTAGGCCCAGGTCGTGGCTCTGCGGCAGGTAGCCTTGCGGCATTTGCATTAGGAATTACTGGTATTGACCCTATAAAAAATAAACTTCTCTTTGAAAGATTTTTAAATCCTGAAAGAGTTAGTATGCCCGATATTGATATTGACTTCTGCTATGAACGACGTGGCGAGGTTATAGACTACGTAATTAAAAAATACGGTGTAAACAAGGTTGCACAGATTGTAACCTTTGGTACGTTGCAGGCAAAAGCGGCTATCCGTGACGTTGCGCGTGCTTTGGGGCTTCCTTATAGCACAGGCGACGTGGTTGCAAAACAGATTTCACGTGATTTTCCTGATATTAAAACAGCACTCGCTAAAAATACTGAACTCAAAAAAATGTATGAAGCAGATGAAAACATAAAAACTCTTTTGGATACCGCTCTCAAAATTGAGGGTATGCCTCGTCACGCTTCAACTCACGCCGCTGGTGTTGTTATTACAAAAGATGACGTATCAAGTTACGTTCCACTCGCAAAAAACGGCGACCAGACTGTAACACAGTTCACTATGACAGAAATTGAACAATTAGGACTTCTCAAAATGGACTTTTTGGGACTTCGTACTCTTACGGTTATAAGCGATTGCGAAAAATTAGTAAGAGAAACAGAGCCAGAGTTTGACGTTTCAGAAATACCACTTGATGAGCCTTGTGTTTACGAAGAAATGTGCAAAGGCAACACAATAGGCGTCTTTCAGTGTGAATCTGCTGGTATGACAAGCTTAATAGAAAAAATGCAACCAGAACGCTTTTCAGATATTGCAACCGCTATTGCGTTATATCGTCCTGGTCCTATGTTCTTTATAGATGATTACTTACAAAACAGAAAAAATCCTGATTTAGTGCAGTATAAATCACCATTATTGAAAGATATTCTTGACGAAACAAACGGCTGTATGGTTTATCAGGAACAGGTAATGCAGGTGTTCAGAACACTTGCGGGGTATTCCTACGGCAGAGCGGATATTGTTCGTCGTGCTATGAGTAAAAAGAAGCACGATGTAATGGAAAACGAACGTGCAATATTTATAAATGGCTTAGTAGATGAAAATGGTAATACTGTAATAGAAGGTGCAGTCCGCAGAGGCTTAAGTGCAGAAACTGCAAATGATATTTTTCAGGATATGACTTCTTTTGCTTCATACGGCTTTAATAAAAGCCATACCGCTGCTTATGGACTTGTAGCATACAGAACTGCATATCTAAAAACAAAATATCCAAAAGAATTTATGGCGGCAATTCTCACAAGCGTAATAGGCGATGAGGGTAAAACCAATATTTACGTTAACGAGTGTAATAGACTAAATATTAAGGTTGTTCCACCACACGTAAACGTAAGCTCAGAAAGCTATACTGTTAAAGATAATAGTGTTGTATTTTCACTTTTAGGTATCAAGAATTTAGGTCGAGCACTTATTCGTAAAATTGAAACAGAGCGTAAAGAAAATGGCAAATTTATAAGCTACTGGGATTTTTGTAAGCGTGTTTATGGAACAGAGCTTAACCGCCGTGCATTAGAGTGCCTTATTAAAGCTGGTGCATTAGATGGTTTGGGTCTTAATCGCCGAGAGATGCTTATAAATATGGATGTAACTTTGGCGTGTGCAGCAAAAGAAAGCGATTTATATTCAGGTGGACAGTTAGACTTATTTTCAAGTGTTGGTGAAAGTGATTTTTCAGCCCAGCCTGACTATAAGCATTGTGATGAATTTAAAAAGAGCGATTTATTAGGTAACGAAAAAGAAGTTTCGGGTCTTTATTTTTCAGGGCATCCGTTAGAAGAATACAGAACTGTAAGTGAAAATCTTAACTGTGTAAAATCAAACGTACTCTACGAAAAACTCGAAACGGGTTCAGAAAAAGAAATTGACTCAATGCAGGTTAAATTCTTAGGTATTATTTCTTATATGAAAAAGAAAGTAACCAAAAGCGATGCCGTTATGGCGTTTGTAGAGTTAGAAGATTTATATGGCAGTCTTGAAATGATAGTTTTCCCTAAAACGTTAGAACAATATATCGATATTCTTTCAGTCGGTAAAGTTGTTTTTGTAAAAGGACGCATTTCTACAAAAGATTCAGAAATTAAACTTATTCCCGACACAATTGAAATTGCAGATAATGAGTCTTTGCAAAAATTATCTGAAACTTCAAAAAATGAAAATCAAAGCAAGAAAAAGCGTAGGGGATTATTCCTTAAAATTTCAAAAGAAAACGAAATAAAAACAGAAAGAATTAAAAATCTTTTATCAATCTTTGAAGGCGATTTACCAGTTTACTTTTATCACGAAGAAACAAAAGAATATGAATTCCTTGGTAAAGATAATTTAATCTGGGTAAATGAGCCATTAAAACGTGAATTAACTGAAATTTTAGGTAAAGATAACGTAGTTGTACAAAATTAATGTGTTAAAATCTCTTTTTTCGGACATTTTTCTATTGTATCTTGGAAAAATTTGTGTTATACTACCTAATTGTCTATGAAGAATTTTGGAGGTTCTTGTAAAATGAAAACCATTGGTGTATTAACAAGCGGCGGCGATGCGCCGGGAATGAACGCTGCAATTCGTGCAGTAGTTAGAACAGGTTGCGAATCAGGTATGAAGGTTATGGGTATTCGCCGTGGCTATAAAGGTCTTATTGAAGGCGATATGTTCGAAATGAATCTTCGTTCTGTTTCAGATATTATCCACAGA
>SVOI01000068.1 GCA_015066465.1 Oscillospiraceae bacterium | reverse complement strand
AAGAGAAAAACACCAAGCAAATCTTCTGCAAAATCTGGAGAAGAAGCTTCTACTGATTCTACAAGCGGAAAGGCGGAATAAGAAATGGCTAAGAAAAGAAAATCTTATTACACAAAAAATGAAGTTACCGCTAACGGCATCAGCTTTGCAGCGAAAGAAGCTTATAATCTTTTGAGAACAAACCTTTTCTTCTCTTTCTCAGATGATGCAAAATGTCACGTTATCGGTGTTACAAGTACTATTCCATCAGAAGGCAAGAGCTTAACTGCTGCTAATACAGCTATGGCAATGGCTGAAGCAGGTAAGAGAGTTTTACTTATCGACTCAGATATGCGTTTGCCTACAATTCACAAAAAGTTAGGCTTTAAGGCGGCTCCTGGTCTTTCAAATCTTCTCGTTGGTATGAACGACGTTGAAAAGGCTATTTACAGACTTGAAGATAAGGGCTTTGACGTAATGCCAGCTGGTAATACACCACCAAACCCAACAGAGCTTTTAGGTTCTGCTCGTATGGAGAAGCTTTTAAATGGTCTTTCAGCTCACTACGATTATATTATTATTGACCTCCCACCAGTAACAATCGTTTCAGACGCACTTGTTTGCTCAAAATACTTAAATGGTATTGTTTTCGTTGTTCGTGGTGGCAGAGCTACAACAGCAGAACTCGGCGAAGCAATTCGTCAGCTTGAATTTGCTAACGTTAAAATTCTTGGCTTCGTTTACAACAGTGCAGAGGGTGCTAAGAGTAATAACTACAGCAGAAAATACGTAAAATAAAGATACAGAGTAATAGGTGACGGGAGTTTCTCTCGTCACCTTAAAAAATATCAGAGGTGAATAGTATGACAGATTTTCATTCACATATTTTACCAGGGCTTGATGATGGTAGTAAAAACGTTGAAGAATCAGTTAAGATTCTTAAAATGATGGCTGAACAGGGTATTGAAAGAGTTGCTGCAACGCCACACTTTTATGCTTCACATAGTGGTGAGTCACCAGATGAATTTTTAGTTCGTAGAAATGCGGCAGAACAATTACTCCGTGAAAGAATAAAAGATGAACAGGGGCTTCCAGAAATTTTCTGTGGTGCAGAGGTTAAATATTTCCGCGGTATGAGTGGTGTAGAAGATTTAAGAAAGCTTACATTACAGGGTACAGACCTTCTTCTTGTTGAAATGCCTTTTGAAAAATGGTCTGACAAGGTTATTAAAGAGGTTTTATCTTTAAGTGAAAAGTTAGATGTAATTCCTGTTCTTGCTCATATAGAAAGATTTTTCTCATATCAGAAGAATTTAGACTGGGTTTATGATTTCAGAAAAGAAGGCATTCTTATGCAAATGAATGCCGAATATATTTTAGGCACGTTCTCTTCACATAAAGCAATAAAGCTTATTAAAAATCACGCTGTTGATTTCTTGGGCTCTGATACTCATAACACTGAAGACAGGGCGCCGAACTTAGGTCCTGCAATCGAAAAGATTATGAAGAAAACAGACGAAGAAATAATGGATAGGTTTATGTATTACGAAGAAACTTATGCACCGAGGGGATAAGTGATTTTATGAAATATGCACTTATAGGTTGTGGAAGAGTTTCTAAAAATCATATTAAGGCGGCAACATTAAATAATTTAGAAATTGTTGCTCTTTGTGATTTGATTCCACAAAAAGCAGAAAAATTGATTTCAGAATTTTCTCTTAGTGCTGAAACACCAATTTTTACTGATTATAAAGAAATGTTAAAAACAGTAAATCCAGATTTTGTTGCGATAGCAACAGACAGTGGTGTTCATGCTGAAATTGCAATTTACTGTGCAGAAAACAAAACTAATTTCATTGTCGAAAAACCGATTGCTATGTCAATTCAAGATGCAGACAAAATAATAGAAACAGTTGAAAAGAATAATGTTACTGCTTGTGTTTCTCATCAGAACAGATTTAATATAGCAGTTCAACATTTACATAAAGCAATTGAAACAGACCGTTTCGGAAAAATTTCTCACGGCTCTATAAATATCCGCTGGCACAGAGGCGAAGATTACTACACTGCTGAAAATTGGCGTGGTAAATGGGCGAGTGATGGTGGTACTTTAATGAATCAGTGTATTCACGGGGTAGATTTACTTTCGTGGATGCTCGGCGAAGAAGTAGAAGAAGTTTTTGGTATGACAAACAATGCTTTTCACGAATGCATTGAAGGTGAAGATATAGGCGTTGCAGTTGTGCGCTTTAAAAATGGTGCAGTTGCTACTATAGAGGGGACTGTTAACTGTTTTGAAGATTTTGAGCAGACTCTTACTATTATGGGTGAAAATGGTACGGTAAGACTCGGCGGAATGAACGCCAATAAGGTTGATACGTGGCGTTTTTCAGATAATCTTCCCGAAGATGATGAGACAATTGAAGTAGACGAAAAAGCAAAAAACGTTTATGGTAATGGTCACACAAGTCTTTATGCGGATTTTATTGATTCAATAGAAAATAACAGAAAGCCTTACGTTGATTTATATGTTGGTAAACGAGTTATAGAAATTATTCTTGCGATTTATAAAAGCCAGAAAACAGGGTTGCCTGTTAAATTCCCGTTAAAAGAATTCGCATCAGCTGAAATGACAGGTGAATTTGACAGATAAAAATAAATGCTATGGTAATAAATAACTACCATAGCATTTTTGTTTTGTTAGTTGGATTTTAATTTTGGCCAAATAAGGCAAGTAAGAAACCAGCAGCAACAGCTGAACCTATAACACCAGCAACATTCGGACCCATAGCGTGCATAAGTAAGAAGTTTGTCGGGTTATATTTTCTGCCGACATTCTGTGCTACACGAGCCGCCATTGGAACTGCTGAAACACCTGCGGCACCAATAAGTGGATTAATTTTACCTTTTGTAACAACATAAAGTATTTTACCAAAGATAACACCGCCAGCAGTGGAGAAGCAGAATGCACCAAAACCAAGAAGAACAATAAGTAAAGTTTTTAACTGAAGGAAGTCCTGACCATTTGCAGTAGCACCAACAGTAACACCAAGTAAAATTGTAACAATGTTCATCAGAGCATTCTGAGCTGTATCTGAAAGTCTGTCAGTAACTGCACACTCTTTCAAAAGGTTACCGAGCATAAGCATACCCAAAAGTGGAACTACTGATGGAAGAAGTGCTGCACAAACTATAAGAACTGCAACAGGGAAAACAATTTTTTCTGTTTTTGAAACAGTTCTTAATTGCTTCATTTCAACCTTACGCTCTTTTTCTGTTGTTAAAAGTTTCATAATTGGCGGTTGAATAATAGGGATAAGTGCCATATAAGAGTAAGCCGCCAGAGCAATAGGTGCTAATAAGTGAGACGCAAGTTTACTTGCAAGGAAAATTGCAGTAGGACCATCCGCACCACCGATAATAGCGATTGAAGCTGCTTCTTGTGGTGTGAATTGCCCACTTAAAATAGCAATAATAAATGCACAGTAAACACCTAATTGTGCTGCAGCACCTAAAAGAAGACTTATAGGATTAGAAAGAAGCGGACCAAAATCGGTCATAGCGCCAACGCCCATAAAGATAAGGCAAGGGAAAATACCTGATTTAACGCCAACATAGAGAATTCTTAAAACACCGGAGTCGTACCAGTGGGTGCCTTCAATAGCCATTTGCCCAAAACTACCTAATTGCCCACCTGTTGTATCTAACATCATATTAGCACCAGGAAGATTTGCAAGAAGAATACCGAATGCGATAGGTACAAGGAGCAAAGGTTCAAATTTGAATTTAATTGCTAGAACAAGGAAAATAATAGCAACACCAATCATAACAAGGTTCTGCCATTCCAGTAAATAAATACCAGATTGTTCCCATAAGTTGGTAAGTATAGAAGAAAAATCCATATCAATTATCCTTTCTTATCAGATAATTGCAAGAACATCATCAGTATTAACAGTTGTACCTTTTGTTACAACGATTTCTTTAATTGTTCCATCACAAGGAGCAACAATATCATTTTCCATTTTCATAGCTTCAAGAACAACAATAACATCACCAGCTTTAACTGCCTGACCAGCACTTGCCTTAACAGCAAGAATTGTTCCTGGCATTGGAGCTTTAACTTGTGTACCACTTGCTGTTGGAGCAGCTGGTGCAGCAGGAGCTGCTGGTTCTTCTTCAGCTTTTGGTGCTTCAACTGGAGCCGCTACTGGTGCAGCAGCTGGAGCTGCAGCTACCATAACAGGAACTTCTGTAACACCTGTAACGATAGCATCAGTTTCAGTTACATCAACTTCATAATTTTTACCATTTAAAGTTACTACATATTTCATAGAATTAGTCCTCCATAAGTTTTATAGATTTAAAGTAAAGATTTTCAAGCGGAATACCTGTTTTGTGAGATGTAATTGCCATAACAGCCGCAGCATCTTGTTCAGAAACATTTATAAGTTCAGGGCTTTTAAGTCTTATTGAGCAAAAGCCGAGTCTTTCAAGCGGAATACCTGTTTTGTGAGAAGTGATTGCCATAATAGTTGCAGCATCTTGCTCACTGAGACCTTCAAGTGTTACATATCCGGTATAAACAGATTCTTGTGATTTTGTTTCAATAACAACAGGAACTTCTAATTTTGTTTCAGTAATTGATTCTTCTTTTACAGTAGGAACAACATTATTTGCTTTCTTTTTTCTGAAAAATGAAGAAAGTATTAAAACAAATATTGCAAGAAATGCAAGTACAGCAAGAACTATACCGAAACCAAAGCCTGAAAGTTTTAATGCATCAAAAATACCCATAGTTGATAAAAGAAGATTAGTCATTTTAAATCCCCCTTATTCAACAGCCTTAAATTCATAGGTGTATATTTTATCTTTCATTTCTTCTCTGTAATCAAAGAATTTTTCTGCCTGTGCAGGGAATGCAATATATGAAAGAACATCCTCATCAGATTTAGCCTTGTCACCGATTTCTGCCTTTGCTTTTTCAAACTCTGGCTCGAGTGTGTCAGCATATCTGCCTTCAATAAGTTCTGCATCGCCAAGAATTTGCTTACGAACTTCTTCATTAACTTCGCCTGGTGCTTTACCATATTCGCCTCTGAGGTAAGATTTAACCTCTTTAGAAACGTTTTTATATCTTTCACCAGCAAGAACATTGTTTGTTGCCTGAACACCAACCATCTGACTCATAGGAGTAACAAGTGGTGGGTAACCTAAATCTTCACGAACTCGTGGAGTTTCAAGAAGAACTTCATCAAACTTGTCCATTTTGCCTTGTGCAGTAAGCTGAGCAACAAGGTTTGAAAGCATACCACCAGGAACCTGATAGTTAAGTGCTTTAGTATCAGTTGCAAGAACTGTAGGATTAAGTTGACCACTCTTTAAGTATTCAGCTCTTATAGGCTTGAAGAAGTCACCGATTTCTTTGAGAACTTCGCCATTAAGACCTGTTTCGTAGCCTAATTCATTGAGTGCATATTGAAGAGTTTCTGTTGCAGGCTGAGAAGTACCGCCTGACATTGAAGAAATTGCAGTATCAACAACGTCACAACCAGCTTCGACTGCTTTTAAAAGAGTCATAAAGCCAAGACCAGTTGTGCTGTGTGTGTGAAGAACGAGTGGTAAATCAACTGCATCTTTAAGCGCAGAAACTAATTTGTAAGCCTCAGCAGGGCTTAAAATACCAGCCATATCTTTAATAGCAATTGTCTGACAACCAATGCTCTTCATATTCTTTGCAAGCTCAACGTAAGATTCGAGAGTATGAATAGGGCTGATTGTGTAGCATATAGCACCTGAAGCGATAGCACCATTCTTGATTGTTTCATCAACAGCAACTTCAATATTCTTAACGTCGTTGAGTGCATCGAAAATACGAATAATGTCAATACCATTTTCAACACTCTTTTTAACGAACATACGAACAACGTCGTCTGGGTAGTGATGATAACCTAAAAGGTTCTGACCTCTTAAGAGCATCTGAAGCTTTGTGTTAGGACAAGCTTTCTTAATTTTTCTGAGTCTTTCCCATGGGTCTTCATTAAGGTAACGAAGACATGAGTCAAAAGTAGCACCGCCCCAGCATTCAAGTGAATAGTAACCAGCTTTATCAAGAGTTTCAAGAATTGGTTGGAATTCAGAGAATTTCATTCTTGTAGCAATGAGTGACTGGTTAGCATCACGAAGGACAGTTTCAGTAAATTGTACCTTTTGCATCGTTATTACTCCTTTGCAGAATATATATAATTAAAAATTAAACAGTAGTACGGATGAAATAAAATCACTTCTAAATTCACCCAGTATATCATACTATAAAATGGGAAAATTTACAAGTGTTTTGTTATTTTTTCGACAAACTTTTTTGTATACTATTATATATAGGGAATTAAGAATTAAAAATTAAGAATTGAGAATTTCGGGTCTGCGACGCTATTATATTTACTTGTTTGATGAGAAAGCTTATTGTTTCGTTTATGATTTATATACATCAAATGATAAATATAATCATAAATTTACCTATCTAAAATTATAATGCCGACCGCAGGTCCCATAATTTTTTATTCTTCATTCTTAATTTTTAATTTCTGCAAATAACGCAGAGCGTTATTTGCAGAATACGTGTGACCCGATAGTCGTCACAACAGGTCTCGTTCTTATCCATTTATTAGAGGTCTTTGCAGGATTATAATAGTATAAACATCCGTAGCTTGGGTCCCAGCCGTTAATTGCATCTTGTGCCGCCTTTCTTGAAGTTGCACTCGGGGAAACGGACCAGTTACTATCTGTAACTGCAGAAAATGCACCTGCCTGGTAAACAACACCTGAAATAGTATCAGGGAATGATGCTGACTCGACCCTGTTTAATACTACTGCACCAACTGCTACCTGACCCACATAACTCTCGCCACGAGCTTCCGCTTCAATCACTTTTGCAAGAAGCCATATATCAGATGAACTGTAAGAACCATAAGAGCCACCACCTGATGATGAATCAAGACCTAAAAACAGAAGTGTTTTACTACCTGCTATGCCATCAGAGGTTATTCCCACAGAAGATTGAAAACGTTTAACAGCTCTTTGAGTAGCAGAACCGTAAATTCCATCTATGCTACCATTATAAAATCCTAACTGCTTAAGCTTAGTCTGAATTCGTCTTACTTCTTCACCACGTGAACCTAATTTTGAGAGAGTCATAATTGAATTATCTTTTTCTTGCTTATCTATATAAAATGTATACGTTGCCAGAGTACAGGTAAGGGCAAGAATAATTGCACACAGTTTAAAAAATGGTTTATTGAATCGATTTTGTTTCATAATAATCACGTCTCTTTATTTATAGTTTTTTATAGTATTTTTCGCTATTTTAGTTTTATACACGTTTTCTTCAAAGTTATGAACAAGAAAATTGTGGTTTGTAGAGTGTTTTTGTACTACATATTGTGAATTTTCAGCGCCGAAAAAATAATTTAAAATTTTTCAAAAAATTTTGAAAAAAAGTGTTGACAAACTCGTTTGAATTTGATATTATATGCAAGCACTCGAGAGAGCGAGAGCTCAGAGGGGTGCGAAACGAACCTTGAAAATTAAACAACGATAAAGAAAAACCCTTGAGA
>SVOI01000014.1 GCA_015066465.1 Oscillospiraceae bacterium | reverse complement strand
GTTTTATGTTAAATTTATTTCAATAAGCAAAGGGAGAACGATATGAACTATTATATTTCAGACTTACATTTTGGGCACAGGGCGATTATTGATTTAGATGAGCGTCCGTTTAATGACGTTACCGAGATGGAATGGGCGTTGATTGACAACTGGAACGAAGTTGTTACAGAAAATGACACTGTATATATTTTAGGTGACTTTTGCTGGGACAGGCGTGAGACGAAAAGACTTGTTTCAGAGCTTAACGGCAACAAGGTTTTAATTATTGGCAACCACGATGCAGAGCATTACACTGCCGATATAAGAAAGCTTTTTGTGGACATTCAAAAGCAGATGACTATTACTGATGGTGACAAGACTGTTTTACTCTCGCACTACCCTATTTTAGATTTCGACGGTGACACAGATAAAACTAAAATTATGCTTCACGGTCATTTACATAAAAATTACGGAACAGAAGAAAACGAACGACAAATTGCAAAACGAAAATCCGAAAACGAAGATTACACAGCGCAGATTTATAACTGTGGTTGTATGCTCAGTTATATGAACTACCGACCACAACCACTTGAAACAATAATAAATGGCGCAGAAAAATACAGAGCAGAGAATTTTTAAATCTCTGCTCCTTTTCTTTGTTTGATGCGTTAAAGATTTTGACACTATACCCCTATTGAATTTAATTTTGCTTTATGGTAAAATTACAGATATAAGGAGTGATAACTATGTCACCAAATCAACGCTTAAAAAGATTAAATGCTGTTAAAGTGGCAAATGCTTTAAATAAAATTGAAGGCGTTCCTGTTTCACAATACGCTATAGAACTTTCAGATAAATGGGCAAATGGTGAAATCTCTGGAGCAGAAATGAAATCTGCACTTATAGCTGCTCATAAGAAGGTATAATTATGACTGATTTATATTTACAAGAAAACAGTTCGGTTCTCAAAAATTTGCTTGGGATTACAGATGAAAAAGAATTAGATTTAGCTGAAGCCGAATTATCGCGTGCTAATATGATGTTGTTGTATGAAAATGGTTTTTCTGATTTTTCTGTGGGCGGCATTTCTTTTATTCATAAAGAATTATTTGGTGATGTATATGAATGGGCCGGTGAATTCAGAAAAATCAACATTCAAAAAAGAGAAAAAATTCTTGCAGGCGCAAGTGTCTGGTATTCTAATGCTAACGATATTGAACGAGATTTAAATAAAGCGTGGAAAAATATAAATAAAGTAAACTGGTCAAAATTATCAAAAGATGAGTTTGCCGAAAAAGTAACAAGACTGTTCCCTGCCATCTGGCAAGTACATCCATTCCGTGAGGGCAACACTCGTACTGTGGTTATGCTAATAACTTTCTTTGTAGAGCATTACGGATTTTTCTTTGATCAGGAACTTATTTCTGCAAACGCGGGTTATGTACGTAACGCCTTTGTTCTTGCAAGTTTAGGTGAATATTCAGAATATGAAGCTTTAGAAACAATTTTGAAAGATGCTATTTGTGATAAACCTGCTGAATATGAAACTGATTCTAATAATTCTGATGAAAAATCAGAAAAGTATTCAAAATATGATAACAGTAATTACGAACCAACGAAACACGAATATATTGAATAAATTAAACGCAACCGAAGTGAATGGTTGCGTTTTGTTTTAATTTCTTAACTTATCTATCAACAAATATCTTAGTTTATCGTTTTTTATCTCCATGATTAGAGTAGAACAAAATTTTATGTTACTCTTTTTATGTGCTTTAGAAAATTCTGTTGAGTTATTGACCATTTTTGTTTAAAGGCTTGTTATCGTGAGGAAGGCTTAAGGATTGCAACTGATAAATTGGATAGCAAGAACTTTTATGCATTTAACCCGAGCTTTGATAAGCATTGTAACAAGAGATGATATCAGAAACACCACCCGCCAGAATTTTGGTGGGTGGTGTGGGTTTTAGGCAGCGGTGATGGTGGTGTGTAGTTTCAAATAGGCTCACCCTACTTGAGTATAAATTTTCTTGAGTTCAATACGTTACATTTTTTCGCGACATGGAGATATATTACATAAATCAGTAAAATTCCACAAATTTTCAATTTGCAACGTTATTGTTTCGGGTTTGTTTTTATGATATAATCGACTGTAATGAATATTGCGCGTGGAATTTATTGTAACAGGAGGACGTAGTATGAGTCTTAGTATGCTTCATTGTGATGGTGAAAAAATCATCAACGCCGAGGGTAAGCAGGTATTTTTACGAGGAACGAATCTTGGCGGATGGTTGCTTGATGAATTATGGCAGGGATTTTTCAAGGGTGGAGAAGCTCAATGGGATATTGTAACCACACTTGAACAGCGTTTTGGTAAAGATGAAGCGGAGCGACTTATAAAAATCCGTGAAGACAACTACATAACCGAATACGACCTTGACTATATTCAATCGCTCGATTTTACCTGTGTGCGTGTACCATTCTGGTACCGTAATTTTCAGGCTAATGACAATGGCACCTGGAAACGCAGGGAAAATGGCGAAATTGATTTTTCTCGCCTTGACTGGATTGTTTCGGAATGTGAAAAAAGGAATATATACGTTATTCTTGATATGCATGGTGTACCCGGTCACCAGAGCATAGCCCACCACTGTTGCCGTGTGAACCATTGTAAACTTTATGATGAAACCGAAGAAGGTGCTCGTTTTCGTTCTCTCGCATGTGAATTATGGAGCGAGATTGCCCGTCATTTTGCAGGAAACGGAACGGTTGCCGCCTACGACTTAATGAATGAGCCTATGTGCGATTATGAGGGCGACGATAAAATCAACAGCAAATATCACGACGTTTATTCTTTATTTTACGATGCAGTCAGAGCAAACGACCCAGATCATATAATAACACTTGAGGCAATATGGACACCAGACGACATCCCCCACCCCCAAGAACGTGGATGGGAAAACGTTATGTATCAGTATCATTTTTATGATGATTCAAATGATAGTTTCAAGGAAGCTACTCTGCACCATGCAAGAAAAAAATTCAACGTACCTGTGCTTGTAGGTGAATTTTCGCCTTGTCGTGGAACTGCCACCTGGGAATATATTCTGAAGCTTTTCAATGAATGCTCATATAACTGGCTGACGTGGACTTACAAGGGACATTGTGCCACGGAACAAACAAGCCAATGGTTTATGATGGGTTCAGATGACGAGAAAAACGTTGTTGATATAAACAACGACTCTGCCGAAGAAATTGAACGTAAATGGTCGTCTATAAGAACAGAAAATTGCTGTAAACCAATGAACGACCACGCATTACTCTCTGAATATGCAAAAGCATAATTTATTTTACAAAACACCACCCGCCGAAATTGGTGGGTGGTGTGGGGATTAGGCTGCGGTGATGGTGTTGTGCATTTTTGCGACATAACATATATAATCAGTTCTTCAACATTCCCATTAACTCATTAAATCCATCAAGTGCTGACTGGAGATTATCAATAATATCTGCGGCGAGCACGTCGGGATCTGGTAAAGAATCAAGGTCTGTTAAAGATTTATCTTTTATCCAGAAGATATCTAAACTTGTTTTATCTCTCTTGAGTATTTCATCCACATTAAATTTACGCCAACGACCATCAGGATTTTCTTCTGACCATGTTTCTTTGCGTTCATAACGATTTTTGGGATTATAACACTCGATGAAATCAACAAGGTCTGCATCTGTCATTGGGTGTTGCTTTAATGTAAAATGCATGTTTGTACGAAAATCGTAAATCCAGACTTCTTTTGTCTGCATTTCAGGACTTGCTGGTTTTTTATCATAAAAAAGTACATTTGCCTTAACACCAGGCTTATAGAATATACCTGTAGGAAGTCTTAAGATAGTATGTAAATCTGTAGTGTGAAGCAACTTTTGTCTTATAATTTCACCAGCTCCACCTTCAAACAAAACATTATCTGGTACAACAACAGCTGCTTTGCCAGTTGCCTTAAGAATAGTATTTATGTGCTGAATAAAATTAAGTTGTTTGTTAGAGCTTGTTGTCCAGAAATCCTGACGATTGTAAACAAGTTCCTCTTCTTCCTCTTCGCCTTCTTCGTTGGTCATTGTGATAGATGACTTTTTACCGAATGGTGGGTTTGTTAATACATAATCCACTCTATAACCAGGGTCAGACAAAAGCGAATCACCTTTAGTAACAGGTATTTTGCCATAGATATCACCTATATTATGTAAATATAAGTTCATCAAAGCCATTTTGAATGTAGTGTTAACTAATTCATTTCCGTAGAAGGTTTCATTCTTTAAAAACTCTTTTTGTTCACGATTAAGATTGTAATTATTAGTATCTGTAATAAAATCCTGTGCAGCTAAGAAGAAACCTCCAGAACCACAACAAGGGTCAGCAATAGTTTTCATAGGTTCAGGACGAAGACACTCAACCATTGCTTTTATAAGTGGGCGTGGTGTAAAGTATTGACCTGCTCCACTTTTTACGTCTTCTGCATTCTTTTGCAGTAAGCCTTCATAAATTTCACCTTTAACATCAGATGACATTGAAACCCATTTTTCTTTATCTATCATTTGCACAATGCGATACAAAATAGCAGCATTACTGATTTTATTACTTGCCTGAGCAAAAATCTTACCTAATATTCCACCTTGTTTAGCAAGTTCTTCAAGGGTGTTCTTATATTGTTCTTCAAGTTCAGACCCTTTTAAAGTGTTCATATCACTCCAGGTATAGCCATTTGGAATACCCGTTTCCTTATTGTAAGGCTTTTGCGAATACTCGTCAGACATCTTTAAAAAAATTAAATATGTAAGTTGTTCAAGATAGTCTCCGTATGATACACCATCATCACGAAGAGGGTTACACATACCCCAAACTTTTGAAATTATTGTTGATGATTGTTCTGACATTTTACACCTCAATTTAATTAATTTTTGAAACCAGATAAATCTTTTAATGACTTAGGAATCCCCATATTGAAAAATCTTTTTATTATTGGGAAATACATCCCACCCATTATTATCAAAGACACAAAAAATGTTATTGAAGTTATAATTGCAGAGTTTTGTGGACTATATGAATTTTCTATAGAGGAACTTTCTAATGGAAAAAGTGCATTTTGTAAATCAACGTTAAATATTGACACAAAACTAACAATAAACATCAAAAAGAAAAGAATAATTGCTACACCATAAAAAAACATAGAAAAACTTTCAAATATAGCACTATTTAAAAAACGTCCAATAAATTTAGTGGTCTTGTTATTATTGATATTTTTTATTTGTTTACCACCTTTTATTTTGCAGTCAATTTGTATATCTGAATCCGTACCTGTATGTATTATCTGTACGATAACACCTTCTTTTTTATCTACATAGTCAAAGTTAACTTTAATAGTATGATCATCTATTGATTTGACCGAAAATTTGTTAGTTTCATCAGAACAAGCAATAATCTCAACATCAAGAATTATACTACTATCCAATGTTGATATTGTTAATTCTTTACTATCTACCATATCTATGGAATTTAACGTTCTATTACCACTATTCCAAATTGTGAATTTGCTTACACACAAATCTTCGATTTGTTTACCATCATAGGAAATGGAAATTTTTTCAAACTTACTTTTTTTCTTTCTTATAAGATGATTAGATTTTAAACAATATGAAAATTCTTTCTTCTCTTTGTTAATCCGCTGAAATATAAAACCGTATGCAAAACCAACAATTGCTATTATCGCAAGAAATGTTTGGAACAATGTATTATCTAACAATTCCTGTAACCATGTCATTTGTCTTTCCTTCTTTCTATATTTTACCTTCAAATGCCTGTTTTAGAATACCTTGTCGCATCGCTTCAGATTGTTGTAAAGCATCATTAACTGTTTTTTCGATATTATCGCAAACGGAAAAACGAGACTCTATTTCATGTACAATGGATAACTGGTCAGATATCTGCAACGGAACATTCATCTTAATATTTTTAAATTCTTTAATACCAACCAAATTAGGCATTGCTGAACCCTGCGACTTATCAAAAATCTTTCTTTGAAACAATTCCGACCTAAAATATGCAATAAAGTATTTGCTATTTACCACATTATGGTTAAGTCTTATACGTAACAAAGCTTGATTAATTACACCAGACTTTGCATCATCAGGCAATTCCACTATACGCCCCAAAGTAACCCCAGAACAACTTACCAAAAGATCATGGGGCTTAACATGGAATTTGGTTAATTCTTCATATTTTTCTGGTGTAATATAGTAATTTCCTCTATACGGATCGTTATTTATTGCATTCCCCTGTTCGTAAACTTTAAACCCCTCCGATACAAAACATGATTTTTTAATTGAACTGCCAAAAGGACCTCTTCTCAACCCCTCTTTTCCAGAGACCATATCGTTGAGCGAGATTTTTCTGATATCAACAACACCAGTTAATTCTCCCTCAAACGCTGCTTTCAATACAGCTTGACGATATACTGCAAGTTGTTGCTTTGTGTTTTTCAGTGTTTCAATGTTATTATCAAGTTCAGAAAACAGTTCTTCAATTTTTGCAACAATACATTTTTGAGTTTCAAAATCAACAACTGGTACTAATAATGCACCTATTTTCTTTTTTGATGTATGCTGAAGTCCACTACCAGTAAAAGTTTGCTGTATTGAATTTAATCGATTTTGTCTTAAGTAGTAGTAATAAAACTTGGTGCATATATCAGATTTTTTCTTCTGTGCTACTACACAATCTGTAGAATATGCAAATTTCTCGTCAACAAAATGACATGACGCTTTTCCGCCAGTTCCAAAAACCAATGATTCTCCTGATTCTATGTACTCATTAAATCTTTTAATTTCGGTGTCACTACACACAAACATTTTATACAGTCCGTTTTTTTGACCATCACCAGATTTAATATGAGATTTTTGTTTCCAATCAAAAAGAGAATCAAAAGGTACATAATTCCATTTAGAATTCATTATTATTTCTCCTAATTAAAATGGCAAATCATCTTCAACAGATGTTTCTATCCAAATAACACTATTATCCAATATTTCTTTGTTTCGAATATCTTTAAAATTGTTTTCTTCATCTAACAAACAACTTTTTAATATCAGTGTTGATTTTTTATCAAATTCATTTCTAACATATTTTCGCTCGTCATCAATAAAATCATCTACATCCACAGATTCAAACCCCAAGAACTTCATAAATTCATCTAGTGCATCTAAATTTTTAGCATATATTGATACTTTCTCTAGTCCTAATTTTTTACGTATATATTGTAATGTCATATTAACTGCAAATGCACTTCCATCAAAATGACTTATAAAAGCTTGATTATGTTCAACCATTTCATTGATAAGACTTTTTATATTTTCCGCTGTTTCCGCTAAATCATATGTAATTTTTTCATTTGTCACTCTTGCTTTTTCTTGTAAAAAAGATTGAAACAATCCTGCAAATTGAAGTTTAAGCGTATTGGTAATTTCATCAGTTGTTTCAAAAGAGGATATTACTATCTTCCTTTCTTTTTTCAAATTAAGAATAAACTCATGTATTTTTAAATCATCTGTATAAGCTGATTTAAAACTACCATTATCTTTATTTTGTTCATATGTGCGATTTTCTATAAAAACATCTTTTGCAATAAAAACATATATTTTCTTTTTTGATTTTATTGCTGTCTTTAATTCTTCCATGGTTATAGACAACTCGCTAACTTGAGATTGTGTACCGAAATTATTACCAATAATACACACAACAATATCACAACTAGATAATTCATTGTAACAATCATTTTCTAATTCTGTATTCTGCGTATATGTAATCGCCGATTTTTCGTGCATAACTGGTTCATATCCCAGATTTTTAATAAAATCACCGATGTTATATCTTACTTGAACCAAATCATAAAATGTAGAACTTATAAATACTCTTGGTACTGCCATAGTAAATACTCCTTTACGCTACTAATTCTATATTCATTTCATTTAAAATTTCTTCGTATTTATCTCCGAACACATCATAGAATTTGCCAAGACCGCCTTTGCGGTCAAATGGGCTTAAATCTAAATCATCTGGCACAATACTCAACGATGTTGCAATGTGGTCTTTAATAAGTCGTAACCACTCCATTTGTTCTTCCGTAAAATGCACTGCACCCGCATTGCGACGTAAAGTCCACTGCATAAAGTTATAGTTCACTTTATCAGCAAAAGGTGTAAGGTTATCACTATACCCCATTTCATATCTGATAATAGAAATAAGGTCTGTTAATTGTGATACTGTACCTCGTTTTACTTTTTCTGGCTTTTTAATTGCATAACAATCCCATAAACGCTCAATTGTTACACCTGATAACTTCAACTTTTCGTATAAATCCTTTAGTTTTTCTATTACCATAGGTCTATCTTTATACTGTTGATTATAGATAATTCGTAAAGCAATAATTTCATCACGATTTTCATCAATAAAATCACGAAAAGTTTTAATAATACGATCTGCATTTGCTTCTTGTTGTGAATCAAATCCAGCAAAAACAACCTCGTCAAGATTTACATTGTCAATAATTTGTTCATGGCTACGACGAACATTTTCAATAAACTCTCTTGCTTCTGGTTTTAAGAATGGTTCAACCGCTTCTTTCCTCAACTCTTTTTTAATTTTCTCGAGTTGCTCATCTGTAGGCTCTGAAACTGAAAAAACCTTTTTTGCTCTTTGTAAAACAACATCTTCATCAAATGCATTTAACAAATTTTCTGCAAGTCTTCCGGCAGAAATACCTGTGTTATCTTCGAAAGATTTTTTCTCTGCCGAAGACATCTGACTATTTAATCTGATTACTCTGTTTGCAAGTGATGTTAATGTATCCTCATCTCTCGCACCCAAAGCAACATTCATCATCAACTCTTTCATACTTACAGATGGCTTACGCTCTAAAGTACGAGTTTCTGATTTTTTAGACTTTGTAACACCAACAGCATCTATTATTACAAAGTGGTCTTTGTTTTCAGTAGCAGAAGGCGAAACTTTTTGCAAATCATCTTTATCTAAAGTTCTTGTTCCTCTACCCTTCATTTGTTCAAAATAATTTTTACTACGAACATCTCTCATAAAAAGTAGACATTCAATAGGCTTAACATCTGTTCCAGTAGCAATCATATCAACTGTAACTGCGATACGTGGATAATAGTCATTTCTGAATGAACTTAACACACTTTCAGGATTTTCAGCTGAATAAGTTATTTTTTTACAAAACTCATTACCCTCACCGAATTCTTCACGCACTATCTGTATAATATCATCTGCATGACTATCAGTTTTTGCAAATATTAAAGTTTTTGGCACTTCTTTACGACGAGGGAATAACGTTGTAAAAACATTATCTTTAAAAGTTTTTATAACTGTACGAATCTGACTTGGATTTACAATATCTCTATCAAGTTGTGTTGGCACATAATCAGTGTCTTCATCTAATTGTTTCCAACGCTTCTCACGAGATAATCTACTTCTTACCTCTATCATTTGCTTCATAATATGAGCGCCATTTTTACCAACATTTGTTTCTATAACAAAGATATCTTCACCAACATTAACACCATCTACTATTGCTTGTTCTCTTGAATATTCACTAACAATATTTTCATTAAAAAAAGCAAATGTACGCTTGTCTGGTGTTGCAGTTAAACCAATAATAAAAGCATCAAAATACTCTAAAACCTGATTCCACACATTGTAAATTGAACGATGGCATTCATCGACAATAATACAATCAAAAAACTCTGGTGGATATTTTTCATTATACACTACTTCTTTTGGTGCTTTAGATTCTGCTGTAACGTATTCATTAAAAGATGTTTCTTCTGTCGATTCATCAATATCTTCACCTTTTAAAATTGAGTACATTCTTTGTATAGTACTAACGCAAACTTGTACATCACTTGGAATAAATGAAGACTTTAATCTACTCACACCATAAATTTGTGAGAATGAGCGTGGGTCATCATTTGGCGTATAAGCAAGAAACTCACGTTCTGCCTGTTCACCAAGACCTTTTGTATCAACCAAAAAAAGAATACGATTGATTTTGCCATATTTTAATAATCGGTAAGCTGCAGTAATTGCAGTAAATGTTTTACCTGCACCTGTAGCCATTTGTACAAGTGCTTTAGGGCGATTATCGGCAAAAGATTTATCGAGATTCTGAATTGCAGTTACCTGACATTTTCTAAACCCAGTTGAATCGAATTCAGGAAAATGCTTCATATTATTACGAATAGTATCACTTTTATTTAACAATGATTGTAAGCTTTCTGGACGGTGAAAAGAAAAAACACTACGAGACCTATATTTTTCATCTGCATAATCAGTGAAACGAGTAAGTTTATCGGTTGCCTCATAAGCAAAGCGAATTTTATAATCATTTTTAATCCATTTAAATGTGCTATTTGCATAGCGAGCAGACTGATTTTCTACTATTGTTATATTTTCACCAACTTCGCTTTTCTTAGCTTCTACAACACCAACTGGCACACCATCAACAAAAAGAGCATAATCAACCGGACCTGTACTTGTAGGAAATTCACGCACAGCAACGCCCAATGAGGCTGACAAATCCAAAGATTTAACATCTTGAATTATCCAGCCTGATTGTATTAATTTTGAATCAATTGCTTCTCTTGCTTTTTGCTCTGGTGTCATAAAAAACCTCCTAATATTTTGGTGTCGTCAGTGTATATAATATTTCAAACTACATTATAATACAAATTTTTCTTTTTTTCAAGGAATTTCAGTGAGTCAGTAGGTCAGTGGTTAGTTTAGTTGCAAGTGTGCAAGTTTCAAGGGAATCAATTTTCCACCGCAAGAATAATGAGCGATATATTTGCTATGGCAAATGCGATATATCTTCGATACGATATCTTCTTTTTAAAGAAGGTCTCGGCTTCGCTTATATGTTATTTTTTACACCAAGTAAATTTGTTAATTTGAGATTATCAATATTGCCGCTTGCGGGAGAGCAAAGCTCGTCCCCTACTACTTGCGGGAGAGCAAAGCTCGTCCCCTACTACTTGCGGGAGAGCAAAGCTCGTCCCCTACGGTAAACATAAAAATCAATTTCCCCTCTACTTATATATGTCGAAAAATGGGGAAGGTTTCATATTTTTTAAGTATGGCTAGTATGGCTAGTATGGCTGGTTGGTTAGTAATCAGAGAAATTTTAAGCACTCTCGCTCAAAAACGGGAGTGCTTTTTTGGTGTTATCTACTTAATATCTCTAAATACTCATCTAACCTTGCTTCGACATACTCTGCAATCAACTCGGTCATTGGTGTTGGGTTGTTATCACGATAGTATGAATCAAATGCATCGTAATAGCGTTTGCGGTCGGTGAATTTCACATTGATTGGTGGGTAGCCGTTGCGAATCAAGTCGAGATTCATAATCAAACGACCTGTTCTGCCGTTGCCATCTATAAACGGATGTATTCCCTCAAATTCAAGATGAAAAAGAGCAATTCGTTCAATATCGGTCATTCTGGATTTTCGCTCTTCATTCTTTGCGAGCAATTCTGTCATTTTAGGTTCAATCATATACGGTTGAACAGGTTCTGTAAATGCACCCATAATACGAACAGGAATTTTGCGATAATTACCTTTATCTTCTGGTCGATTCATAAGCACTAACGAGTGAATACTTTTTATAACAGACTCAGAAAACTCCGCTTCTTGAGTTGCGATTTCCTGAACATAAAGAAAAGCATCTCGGTGACCTACGGCTTCAAGGTGGTCTTTCATTGGTTTTTGGTCGATAGTTATACCTTCAAGAACCATAGCGGTTTCTTTTAATGTGAGCGTGTTGCCTTCGATTGCATTTGAGTTGTAGGTAAATTCAACCATAAACTCCTCACGAAGTCTTTGGATTTCGCCAGGCGTAAGTGGGCGTAACTCAGAAAGTTTTTGTTTTTTATTTTCAATTTCTGCAAATGGATTAGTGTTTGAAAATCTACCATCAACTGGCTTTTGTGCATCCGCTGGAATCATATAGAGATTACCTTTTCTTATAACTCCTGGTATTTTTTCTTCTGCACAAAGCACACGGATTCTACGTGCAGATACGCCCCATTTTTCAGCCATCTGAGATATTTTAACATATTCCACTAATATCACCTCTTGATTATATTATTCCTATTTCGTGTTATTTTATCACATTTTAGGAATAATATCAAGAATCTTATTATAAATTTAGAGGTGTATTGTTCCTATTTTTTGTGTTTTCAACTCAAAAAACAATCTTTTGTGAGTCTAAATAAAAGCAGACCACATTCAACCTTATTATCCTACATAATATTTCTTTACAACAATATTGAAAGTAATTTGTTCAGGTGGTATAATAAATCAAAAACTTTTTAGGTTGTGATAATATGTCGACAAAGCTCTGGTATGATGAATTTATAAATGACTGGATGTGGGCGTTGCCATTAGGTAACGGCAGAATTGGTGCTATGCAATATGGTAACCCGCATTGTGAACAGATTGAAATAAACGAAGAATCGCTCTGGTGTGGCAGACAGATTAAAGAAAAATATCACGCTTCACCTGAGGCACTTGAGGAAATCCGCCGACTTGTCAGAGAAGAAAAACTTAAAGAAGCGGCAGAAAAAGCTCGTGAAACGTTTTTATCTGACCCGCCAGTTGTTCGTTCTTATGAAAGCTTTGGGGAGATTTTTATTGATTTCTTTGACAAATCCCCTTACTCAAACTATCGCAAGGAATTAGAATTAAGTGAAGCAATAAGCCGTATTTTCTGGACAAAGAGTAAAATTAATTTTAAAAGCGAATGCTTTATAAGTGAAGATTTTGACGGCTTTGTTTACAAGGTTGAAAGTGATAATAAACCATTCTCGTGTAACGTGAGCATTAAAAGAAAACAGGATGCATATAGCTCCTGCATAAATTCTGACACAATTATTATGAACGGCAGAGTTACATACGCAACTCACCACTACTATGGTGAGGGTGGCGAAGGTATGTCGTTTGGTGCAAAACTCCAGATTAAAACAGACGGTGAGCTTAGTCACGACCACAGCACAATAACTGTTACTGATGCTACTTACATTTTCATTTACTCTGCATTTGAAACAAATTATGACGTTAACAAATATGATATTGACGAAAGCATTGATATTAAACTTAAATTAAATAAAACAATTGAAAATCTTATAAATGCAGACTATGAAAAAATTAAGGAAGCTCACGTTTTGGCACACAAAAAATGGTTTAGTAACGTTGAACTCAAATTAGAAGAAACTGAAATAAGCAAACTCCCTACAAACAAAAGGCTTAAAGAGCTTAACTGGGATGAATATGACCCTGATTTATTCTCACTTTACTACAATTTCGGCAGATATCTTTTAATTGAAAGTTCGGGTAAGAATGCAAAGCTTCCTGCAAATCTTCAGGGTATCTGGTGTCACGATTTTAACCCACCTTGGGGAAGTGATTTCCACACAAATATTAATCTTCAGATGAATTACTGGCCGAGTGAAAACGCTAACCTTTCAGAAACATCTGCTCCGTTCATTCATTTTATGAAAATGGTGAGTTCCTTCGGTAGTAAAACTGCAAAAGAGCTTTTTGGTGCACGTGGCTGGGTTATTAACCACACTACTGATGCATTCGGTAGAACCGGTGTTCACGACAGTGTTGACTGTGGATTTTTCCCTATGGCCGGTCCGTGGCTTTGCCTTAATCTCTGGGAGCATTATGAATACACTAACAGTAGAGAATATTTAGAGGATATTTACCCGATTTTAAAAGGCTCCTCAGAATTCGTTCAGGATTATTTAACCGAGAACGAGAAAGGTCAGCTTATCACCTCACCTTCTAACTCTCCTGAAAATGAATTTTATTATATTGACGCTAATGGCGAAAAACAAGAAAGCATGTTCACAGAAGGTGCAACAATAGATTTTCAGATTATTTATGCGCTCTTTACACGTACCATTCACGCTTGTAAGGTTCTTAATAAAGACGGAGAATTCGCAAAAACACTTTCTGAGGTTTTAAAGAAACTTCCACCGATGGAAATCAGTGAGCGTTACGGTACAATTCGTGAATGGATTAAGGATTACGAAGAAACCGACCCAGGTCACAGGCATATTTCTCACCTTTTCGGACTTTTCCCTGGTGACCAGATTAACGAAAGTGACCCCGAAATTTATGAGGCGGCAAAAAGAACTATTGCCAGAAGAATTGAAAATGGTGGTGGCTCAACTGGTTGGTCAAGAGCGTGGACAATTTGTTTCTATACTCGTCTTAAAGATGGTGAAAATGCATACAACCACCTTAAATATTTACTTAAAAAATGCACTGCAAACAACCTTTTTGACATTCACCCGCCATTCCAGATTGACGGTAACTTTGGTGGTGTTGCAGGTATTACAGAAATGCTTCTTCAAAGCCATCTTGGTTCACCTGACAGAAGAATTTCTGAGCTTTTACCAGCATTACCAGATGACTGGCATTTTGGCTCTGTTAAGGGCATAAGAGCAAGGGGCAATTTTACATTTGACATTGTTTGGGAAAACTCAATTCTTAAAAGTGCTAAAGTTACTGCGGAAGAAAGCTCCACATTGAGAATTAAACTCAATGAAAAAACGAAAAATCTCAAAGCAAACAAGCCATTTGCTATTGAAGATAATATTTTAAAAGTTGAAATTTCAAAAGGCGAAACAATAGAGTTTAGTGCCTGATAACTAAAAAGAGGCTGTAAAAAAGCGCAGACCGCATAAAACTATATAGAACAAGGGGTTCCTACAGTGTAGATAGCTGTAAGAACCCCTATAAATTATCAAAAAACTAAAATTGCAAAAAATTTTTCGTTTTATGCTACGAACAAATCTCACCACTCGACGTACCTATGTACGCCTTCGGGCAAGCAAAAACAAGACTAAAGCCTTGTTTTTGTTCGATTTGTCCGTTCTGCATCTTTTTTCCTATCCCCTTTTATATTATTCTGTAACTATGGTAATAGAGCCGTATAAACCACCTGAGAGGAAATCCTTGGCATATTCTATTTCGCCTTCAAAATACTCAGATAATTCTTCCTTTTTCCATCTTTTAAAATAATCGGTGTGAACATACCAGTTGGCAGTAGTATTTGTCACGACTATTTTAAGTGTGTTTTTTCCTTTTAATACATCAGCGGGTATTTTAAACTTATATGGTGGTGCTAAGCTTACGCCGAGGGAATTTCCGTTAAGATAGGCTGATGCTATAAAATGCACGTCGCCTAAATTAAGCTCACCTTTTTTACCTGCTTTTTCGGTTGGAAGTGAAAAGGAAGTTTCATAAACACCGCTACCAGAATAAGCACTACCAACAATTTGCGACCAGTCGCCAAGGTTTATTGGAACTGGCTTTTCGGAATGGGTGATATTATCAAATCCGTTTTCATCACAAATAAGTTCTGTTTCTTTTTTGAATGTAAAGTCGCTTGTAATATTAAATTCATCTTTAAAATGGGTTGTGTCCTCTGCTTTCATAGCTTCATCAGTCAATAAAATAACAGCAGTTTCTCCTATATTTAGAGAGAGTTTTAAAACACCATTTTCAGTTTCAATATGTTGCAATTCGCCATTTGTTAAATCGAGCAAATAGCCGTTTTCTGATGGTAAGTGAATGTTATAATCACCATTTTCACCAGTTTCTCTGAAAAGAATTAATAAATCGCCATTTGGGACTTTTCTTTTTATAGCACGTAAGCCCACACCATCTGCTTTTATTACTGGTGTGAGATTTAAAAGCTCGTGTAAAACTCTGCCACCACATTCAATAAATTTATTTAACGCTTTTTGTGTGGCTTCGGGTATAAATGCACCATCTGGAATGATTATATTTTTATATTTTGCATTACCTACACACATATAGCCATCATCTGTAATTTTAGCCTGTTGTAAAACGTCGTCATCTGCAATATCAAAATCGACTAAAATATCTTCAAGGTTTCTGCCGAGAGAGTCGAATTTTTCTGCTATTTCTTCTGATTTCAAGCGTCCCCAGAAATCTGTAACAGGATAATAAATAGCAGTGTCATATACACGCTCACCGAGAGAGGCTACGTAAGATAATCTTTCTGTGTATTTATTAAAGTGACTAAGATACTGGCAGAATGGTTGTTTTTCTGTGAATACAGGCAACTCCTGAGCTAAAAGCTGACCGCTTCTGCCGAGTGGGAAATTAAACGGATTGAAAATATTTATTCCTCGCACTGCCCCGTAGCCTACTGTGTAGCGCATTATATCGTAAGAAATACTCGCCCCTGCTACACCAAAGATTTCAGCCATAGAAAGCTTTGTACCATTCTGTGCTGCAGCAGATGAAGCGTACCTCGGGAAAAACCCATTATATGCATTAAATTCATTTTTATTAGGTATTCTGTTTTCAGGGTAAATCTGACGCCATATAAAATCAACTCCAGGGATATCGAAATATCTGAGAGCTCGCATTAGATTGAAGTTACAACCATTCATACAGCCGTTTGGGCTGTGGTCAACATCAAGATGCCCTGTAAAAGCAACGCCTTTTTCATTTGCCCATTTTTTGCAAGGTAAAAGAAAATTTTCACAGAAAACACGACTGCATAAATCATACCAACGGTGCAATATATGAACGTTTTCTTCTGTTGGAGCTTCTTCTTCATCAATTAATGGAATATACTGCGAAATTGATTCGCTATACATAGCTTCATATTTGTTTATTAACTCTTGGTTGGAAGTATGAAAAGGTGCTTTGGGTTCATCTGTGAATACTGCAGTAACGTAATTTTTAAAATCTTCGCATATTGCCCCAAAATATTTTTCGTGAGTGAGTTCAATAAAAAATTCTGTTGCTTTTTTGTTGAGCAAATCAGGGTAGCGAGAATTTTCGACTGAAAACTCAGGGTGTGCCTCTACTACCTTGCCACAAGCACCACCAGATGGCCAACCACCTTCATCGTAAATCCAGCAGTTCATGTTGAGTGCTTTGCCTTGTTTTATTGCATATTCAGAAAGCTCGAAAAACTCGTCTGTGAGATAATCTGGTGTAAGATTTGTTGGCATACTGTTGGGGCGAAAATCTTTTGGTTCAGGGAGAATATAAAATGCCCTTATGCCGAGATTTTGCATTTCTTTTAGCTGAGCATCAATAATTTCTTTTGTGCAAGTGTCATTCCATACCCATACATACATAGGTGCACACGAAACATCAGGATTAAGAAACTTATTTATATTGAAAATATCATTATTTTTCATTTTAAATATCCTTTTTGTATCTGCCTTGTTTTTTCAAACAATTTACAAAGCATTTAAGAGTTATAACCATTACAACATAAAGTAATGCGAGTAAAATCGGGTAAACCTTTATTCCGAATACACCACTTATAAGGCTTACCATAGGTGGTGCTAACATAACGCCGATATATGCAAATGCAATTTGTGAGCCCATAATTGATTGTGACACTTCTTTACCGAAATTGTGTGGTGTTAAGTGTATCATATTCGGATAGATAGAACCATTACCAAGACCTATAAGGAATAAGCCAAGAACGGCAAAAACATTAGGTAAAGGAAGAAGCATAATAACAATTGCTGGTGCAAGAATTACTGAACCTATAAAAATACGTTTCCACGTTTTAATTTTATTTGCAAGTAAACCAGAAAGGAAACGACCTAAAGACATTCCGACATAGTATATAGTAAGAGCAAGTGCCCCCTTTTCTATGCTGAACCCTTTTTCTTCTACTAAATATGTACTTCCCCAGACTCCGCAAGCGTACTCAATTGCATTGGTCATAAGCATTATTACCCAGACTTTTTGTACATCTCTGTTTTTAGCCATCTGTAAAAGCGTAAGGGTTACGCCTTTCTCCTCTTCCGCTTGTTCTTCAGATGACGACTTTTTCCACATTGGAAGAGAAATAATCAACAAAATTGCAATTGCCGACTGCACATAAAAAGCATAACGATAACCACCACGCCAACCAACATTCTCGAACGCCTGTGACATAATATAAGGACTTAATGACACACCAACACCATAAAAGCAGTGAAGAAAATTCATATGACTTGCTTTACAATGGAGTGCAACGTAATTATTAAGACCAGAATCAATTGCACCTGCACCAAGTCCTAAAACAATTGCTAAAGGTATCATAAACCAGAAAGATGGTGCTAAAGAAAACCCTACCAATGAAAGTGCAGTCATAGCAGTACTGAAAGCAGTAACCTTTGCTGTGCCCAATTTATTGAGAATTCTTGTGCTAAACATACTTGAAAGCACAGTGCAACCAGAAATTAAAAACGTGAGAATACTCACCATTTCAACAGGAATACTTAATTCCAAATGAATAGCAGGCCAGGCAGAGCCGATAAGCGAATCGGGAACGCCAAGACCAATAAATGCAATATATATTACAATTAGAAGTATTGTTGTCACTATAAACACCTCAAGAAAATAAACTGTATAAATTATATAACAGTTATTTTATTTGTCAAATGAAATATGAAAATATAATCACAGAACCTTATAAACTATATATTCGCACTTTAAAATACTCAGAAACTTGCACTCATTAAAAAAATTGGTTATAATATTGAGAAGAACATTTATTAAGGTGAAAATATGCAATATTTTATTTCGTTTTTAGAGGGAATAATCACGTTTATCTCCCCTTGTCTTTTGCCGATGTTACCTGTTTACGTTTCATATTTTGCAGGTGGCAGTGAAAGGAACACTAAAAAGACTATTAAAAATTCTTTAGGATTTATATTGGGCTTTACAATTATTTTTGTTTCTATGGGTGCTCTGGCTGGTACTTTTGGAAAGCTTCTCACAGAGTATAAAACGATTGTGAATATTATTACTGGACTTATTGTAATTTTCTTTGGTCTTAACTTTTTAGGTGTATTTAAGCTTAATATTTTTAAAGGTGCAAAAAGTGTTAAGACAGAAAATTTGGGATTCTTTTCGTCCCTTATTTTTGGTGTAGTATTCTCTATTGGCTGGACTCCGTGTGTTGGTGCATTTTTAGGCTCTGCTTTAATGCTTGCAACAAGTGAGGGTAAAGTATTAACAGGAGTTATAATGCTTCTGCTTTACTCTTTGGGGCTTGGTATTCCATTCTTTATAAGTGCAATTCTCATTGACAAATTACGTGGTGCATTCACGTTTATAAAAAAGCATTACAACATAATAAACACAGTTTGTGGTGTGCTTTTAATTGTAGTTGGCGTGTTAATGGCTACTGGTGTTTTCGGTAGATTTTTATCATTTTTATCGTAGGTGATTTTATGAAAAATAATATAAAATGGATAATAATTGCAGTTGCTTTTGTTGTGCTTATTGGTGGAGCAACTGTGCTTTATAACAATCTTTCAAAAGACTTTGGTGGAGATAAGCTTTTAACAAATACTACTGAAGCACAAAACACAGAAAACGCCCAACAAAATAATTCTGGTGAAAGCGAAAGAATACAAGCACCGGATTTCACGGTGCTTGATTATGAGGGAAATGAAGTTAAACTTTCTGATTTTAAGGGCAAGCCTGTTGTGCTTAACTTCTGGGCAACCTGGTGTTTTTATTGTAAGGAAGAAATGCCAGACTTTAACATTGCCTTTGAAAAATACCCCGACGTTGAATTTTTAATGATAAATGCTACTGACGGATATCAGGAAACAATGGAAACAGCGAAAAAGTATTATGAAGATGAAGGCTACGACTTCAATATTTATTTTGACACAAATATTGAAGCGGTAAATAATTACGGTTTAACTGGCTTTCCTGCTACGTTTTTTATTGATGAAGAAGGCTATTTAGAAGCAAGTGCTGGCGGGATGATTGATTATGAGACGCTGGAAGAAGGAATTGGGTTAATCAGAACTGCAGAAGTGGTCAGTGGTCAAATTAGTGCTGAGTGCTGAGTGCAAAGTGCTGAGTTAAGGAAGCCTTACGGCTTGATTATAATTGAATACGAAGAACAAAGTTCTATCATTTTCAGTTTACGAAAATGATAGAACTTTTTATAACTAACAACTAATAACTAATAGCCAGCAACTACGCCAAAGCCACTGCTTTATTTACTACCGCATTGAAGTCGTCGATGTTAATTTCACTATCTTCTGCTAAATTAGCGGCGGCAAAATATGCACCTTCGAGTGTTACGTTGTTGCTTTCGTGCCTTGCAAGTTCTATGAGCATTAAGTCAAGTGCATCGCAGACACTGTCGCCATTGACGTCACCACGGACTACTAATGTGTATTCTGCAACTTGGGTGCCAGTTGAGTCAGCAACTTGCACCTTTGAGCCTGTACCAATAAAACCATAACTCGAAGTTGGTGTTGTGGTTAATGTGTAACCATCCATTTCAACTATTGCTTCGTTAATATCTTTACAAGCGGACACATCTAAAAGTAATGTGTTGCTTGTTGTATCAACAACTACATTTTTAGTGTCAACTGCGGTTATGTGGTTGTTTACATAAACGAGAGTTTCTTCACCATTAATGAAACCACAAACTGGGCAAGTATCAATAGCTTTACCATTTTCTTGTTCTGTAGGGGCATTTTTTATTGAACAACTATGTGAGTGACCAGTTGCATTGTAGTGGATTTTTGCAGAAGTAAGTGGTGAATTATTACTACCAATACTGATACTACTCCAGTCAGTTGAGGAACCTGTGTAGAACACATATTTTAAAGAACTGCAATTTTCAAAAGCAGAATAATCTATACTCGTTACACTGTCTGGGATTGTTACCGTTATCAGTGAGGTGCAATTGCAAAATGCATTACGTTTTATTTCTGTAACATCATCTGGTATTACTAACTCTGTCACCAATTCGCCATTCAAATATAAATTATTCGCATAATATAATGGATTAGAAATAAATTCATCTACATAGAAATCAATACTACACCAATTTGAAATATCAGTAATATAAACAGCTTCAAGTGAAACACAATTCCCAAAAGTATTTACTCCTATAGTTGTTAGACTTTTAGGTATATTTATACTTTTAAGGGATTTACAACCATCGAATGACCAGCTTCCTATATAGGTTACCCCTTCAGGAATTGTTATTTTTTCTAATGATGAACACCCCTCAAAAGCTCCTGTACCTATTTCAGTTACCCCGTTTGTAATTGTCACAGATTTCAACGAATCAAAACCGAAAAAGGAATAATCTTTAATTTCTGTAATGCCTTCTGGAATAACAATTTCTGTTACTAATTCATCATTTAAAAATAAATTGGTTGCACAATACATTGGATTACCCATACAATTCCCTGTAGTATGGCCACCACTCACCCCACGATATTCAGGCTCAAAATCTATTAAACACCAGTTTTTTATATCAGTAATATAAACATTTTCAAGTGAATGGCAATCAAAAGCCTCCATACCTATACTTCGTACACTTTTTGATATAGTTATATTAATTAAATATAAACAACCGTTAAAAGCATAACGTGATATATATATTACAGTATCAGGAACCACATAACTATCCGCCTTTTTTCCAATCGGATAAGAAATAAGTGCAGTTTTATCCTTATTAAACAAAACACCATCTATACTCGAATAATTAGGATTAGATTCATCAACATTTATTTCTTTTAATGATGTACAATTGCTAAAAGGTGAAGTTTGAAAACCCTCGCCAATATTTATATATGTCACACTTTCAGGGATATTTACAGTTTCAAGAGAACTACATCCAACAAAAGTTTCTGCACCAATACTCGTCACACTATTGGATATAGTTATATTTTTAAGATAATCACAACCCCTAAATACACCTTCATCCAAACTCGTTACACTATCTGGGATAACATAATCAATATCTGTTTTTTCTCGTGGATAACAAAGAAGTGCAGTTTTATCCTTATTAAACAAAACACCATCTACACTTAAATAATTAGGATTAGATTCATCAACAATTATTTCTTTTAATGCTGTGAATCCATTGAAAGCATCCTCACTTATATTATTTATACTATTCGGAATTGTAATACTAATAATATTCTCATTATAAAAATCAGAACCCAAAATACTTGTTACAGGCAAACCATTATATTCACTCGGTACAATCAACTTAGTGCTAATATTGTTACCAAAATAATACGACTCAATGTAAACGCTGTAGGAATTACCATCATCATTCAATTCAAATCCCAAATCACTAACAGGATATGTTGATGTTTTATCTGTATACTTAAACCCATTATCTTTAACATACTGATATGCATGCGAATCGTAAACAACAGTAAAGATTAAATCTTTTTTATAACCAAAAGCACTCTCACCTATACTGGTTACACTGTCTGGAATAGATATACTTGTGAGCATATTACAATCGTAAAAAGCATTTCCAGCAATAATTTTAGTACCATCTTTTATTTCATATTCACCTGAAATTGTATCTTTTGCCTTTATTAAATAATTCCCTATATATAAAACATCGTTTTCCCAATTATTACTGTCATTGTAATATGCTGTGTTACTGAAAGCATCTTCCCCTATACTTTTTACACCAGGTAAAACCACAACACTTTCAAGTGAAATACAATTATTAAATGCCGAGGAACCTATACTTTGAACACTATAAGGTATTGATATGTTGGTAATGTTAGTGCAATTTTCAAAAGCTGAAGATTGAATATTTGTTATACTATTGGGGATTAATATACTGGTTAGATTCTTACAACCACTAAAAGCATACGAACCTATAGTTGTTACTGGTAATCCGTTGTATACATCTGGAATTTCTACTGTTCCTGTTATATTATTAACACAATCTATTATTGCATAACAATCATTTTGTAATTCAAACGTAAGATAATCACGATTAATATCAATGTCAAAAGTACATATAGAAGACGTATCAATTGTTATAGCACCTTCTGATGTTATCTGAGTGTAGCACTTGCCATAATAACAGCCAGATGCCAAGCCATCAAACTCCCATTTTAAATTTATTGGAGTAGTCCCCTTCTCTCCGTAGGCACTCGTATAGCTATATACTATTGAATCGTTATTATAGTCGTTTGAAGAATATATCTCAATATTGTAACTTGAGTTTTCTTTTCCAGAACTAAAAACCATAAAATAGAAATCAGCAAAATCACCTGAGAATGAATAGTTATTTGCCTGAGCAGCTAATTTTTCATCAGTCGGAATAATGTAACCGTAACTTCCTCCCAATTCTTCTCTAACAACATCATACCCCGAATCGGAAGTTGCAAATACATTAATAAAAAGCAAACTAACCAATCCAAAAATTGAAACCAATATTTTTAGTGATGCTTTAACACAAAATTTCATTTTACCCCACCTATTTTAAATTAAATACACCTTGAGTTTAGCATAATTTTTCCAATTTATCAATAGTTTTGTTGGTAGAACGAGTTAGCTAACACAAAACGTCTCTCTTCGAAGAGAGGCGTTTTTTGAAATGCAGAATTAAGAATGCAAAATGCAGAATGAAGGGTCTGCGACGCTATTATAATATTGTAAAAATTAAAAAGTTCTATCATTTTCAGTTTACGAAAATGATAGAACTTTTTTAAGTTTTTAAACTAATATCTGACCACTGACTTACTGACTCACTAACCACTGCTACAAATATTACAATCAAGGCATAGCCTTCCGAAACTCAGCACTTTGCACTCAGCACTCAGCACTATTTTGTCTCAGCATTCAGCATTTTTTCGTATTCTTCAATCACCTTACCACCACGAGAACGGTACTCTTTATAAAGCTGTGCTTTTCTTTCGTTTGTGTATTCATAATTCCAGAGGTTGTTTATGCCTTGGAAGTTTTCAAACGTTTCGTCGGGGTGGAGTTTAAATTCACCTGTTTTATATGGCAAGTCAATTTCAACAGTACCATTTGAAGCGATAAAGAGATATTTTGCAATATCTGTCATAACTCTTGTTGCTTCGTACCGAGGCAAGTCACCATCATACATAATTTGTGTTGATGGCACGAGTGCGACTTCTGAATTTGTCATTTTATAAAATTCAGGTGTTGTACCAAAATGAGCGTGGTGTGCTGACTGCATAATTTCACACTTCAAGTAGCCGTTTTTATAACGATTCTCTAAAATATAGCTTTCTTCGTGACCAGCGTCTCCTGGGAAACATACTTTTGTATTTTCCGCAGTCATCATTAAAACAACTGAAGAATCGTTATAATTTTCATTTGATTTCGGGAACACATCTTCGTGTGAACAAAGTACATTGAATTTCAAGTTTCTTATGTAGAAAGTTTCGCCTGAATGGAGTGTGTAAACAGGTATATCAGGTCTTTTCTTAATTGCCGCTCTGAACTGATTAACATAACCCTCACCTGCACCCATCCACTCCCCAGCATCTCTGTGGTCGTACGTTGGGAAATTGAAGTAAAGACCTTCAATAATTACGTCGTCTGAGTGATAAAGCAAAAAGTTTTTGAATTGTGTTATATGGTCATCGTGACCATGGCTGAAAAACCAGCCAGCAATTCTTATTTTTTCGCCCCTTGGAGTTCTTTCTCTTAAAAAGGAGTGAATTCTTTCGTCATCACGGCAAGAGTAAGTGTGGGCACTATCTATTATGAAGAATGAGCCATCACAAGTACGGATTATGTAACACATACCGCAATCAATTAAAGAATGGTCAACTTCAAACTGCCAAAGTGTTGTTTGTGAGTTTCTTTCTAAAGCTTCCCTCATTTTAAATTCGGGGAGATTTTTGTTATTCTCTAAAACTGTTCTTACAGTGTTATCACACGGGTAGAAAGAGCTAATAATAAGATTTTCGCCATTTTCGAAAACAGACGTTAAATTATCTTCAATATCTGTTTTGTAGGCTTCTTTGTAGCCTTTCGCCTTAATATCCTCTAAGTGTGATAAATATTCCTGCTTTTCTACGTTTTCAAAAAGCCAGAGTGTTGAAGAATATGCAGAAGTGTATTCTGAAACTTTTTTATCTTTAATTAATGGAATCATAATTGATTATTCACTCCATTATGGTTGTTTTGTCATTGGGATTGCTTCGGTCATGTGCTCAATTGAAAGATAATTATTTCTTTCGGCGTAATTCCATTTCATATTGAAACAAGGAATAATTGCATCAAGCGGTATGTAAAGCTGACTGTTTTCGCCACGATAAACTGGCGCTGGAAGTGTAACTTCACCGTCATTTGTTACTGCGATATTGCTACCCTCAGTAAATGTTGCAGTTTTACCGTAGATACCTAAAGTTACTTTACCCTCTTCTTTTTTAACGTCTGCACCAACCGCAGTAAATAAAACTGCTAATGGTGAGAACCACATTCCATCTTTGAATTCTGGAATCTGTTCACGCTCACTAAGACCGAGACCTAAACCTTTATAGAAAGTTCTTGTTCTTCTCTTAAAGATTGGTGCTAAAGCGATTGGGTAAATAGTGTCATTCTTTTTATCTATAATACACTGGTCAATAACTCTGCCGTCTTCAACTACCTTTGAAGTGAGAATCACCTTATCTTTAAACACTTCAACTATAGCAACTGTTGAAATCTGCTCTTCACAAGGGTAATGAGCAGCGTGCCAAACCTTGTGGCAAGACATTGTGCCTGGAGGGTTACAGTCACTATTACCTAACTCGTAGTGAATTGTACCTTGTGAAGGCTTATCAAATAACTGTTCATTTTTAATAGGGAATGTTCTTGCGAAATTGTGCTCGTGACCAGAGAAGAGAACGTCGAGCATTTCAATGCCTTCTCGCATCATTGGGTAACCGTCGTCATTACTGAGCTCAGGCCCTGCATAATACATCGGGAAATGGTAAGAACCAAATTTCCAGATTCTGTCGGTAGCACCTATATCTTTAATTAACCAGTCGTTTACTCTTTCTGGTTCGTTAACGCTTATTATATTAAAGTGAGCATTACCGTAGCTGAATGAATAGTTTTCTGTTTCCCAGCCTTCTGGTCCGTTGAATGGATATGAGCCTTTAAACTGTTTGCAGAAAAATTCTGCTGGTTCAGCGTAATATCTGCCTATATGATTTTTATAATCCTTGAAACCACGGTTATCGTGATTGCCGAGAGTCATCATAAATGGTATGTATTCAACAACACCCTTAAGACCTGAGAATGCACCATTCCACTGAACTTCGTGTTGACCGCAGTCTGTATTATCGCCCGCAGTAAGAATGAATTTAATATCTGGGTTTTCTTCTAAAACAGTTTTTAAAACCTTTGTGAAGTAACTGTAATCTGGTAAATCGTGCGGTTCGCCTTTTTGTTGGTCAGAAACACACATAAACTTAAAGCTTTCTGCATTTTCTTCTTCAGTAGTAAAGAAATATTCCTCACTTCTAAATTCATCGTTACCTACTGTATAAAAATATTTTGTGCCTGGTTTTAAATTAACCATATCTGCCCAGAACATATTACTTTCGTCAATATCGCTTTTAAAGTAACCTGTTGCCGCTTCATATTTTACTGTGTCGGTTTTGCCGTCTTCTCTGACTATTGCGTAGCCACTTGTAACGTCAACTGACGTACGCCACGTAACTGTCATTGAAGTTTTAGCGTCACCTTTAATGCTTATAAAAATATGGTCAGGATTTGGTGTACTTCCCCTTGCTGGTTTTATGTTAAATTCACTCATATTTACACTTCCTTAAAGAAATCAAAAATTTGTTGTTTTGTTGTGGCTGCTTTGCCCTGAATCATACCATCACGACCGCCACCACGACCGTTGAGTTTTGAATTAAGCTCGTTTCTTAAGATATTCATATCCTGTGACTTTGAAGCAATAACAAATGAATAGCCGTCACTGTCATTACCAGAGAAAACTGCACCGAATTTCTCAGTTTTTTCTACGGCAAAGTTTACTACTTCTCTCATCATATCACTGTCGTAACCGTTTGTTACGAGTATTAAAGAGCCGTTTATTTCAGTTAAACTTTCTTTATCACGCTCTGCGACAGATAATCTGTACTCGTAGAATTTGCGACGTTCTTCACTTAAATCGTTATAAAATTTTTCGGCTGCCGTAAAAATATCTTGTTGTTTTACTGAAAGAAGATTTGAAATACCTAAAGCATTTTTATATTTATCACGATAGTCTAAAAGTGCAAGTTTACCCGCTTTCATTACAATTCTGACACCGCCACGATGTTTCATAAAGTCGAGTAATTTTATAATTCCGACTTCTGCAGTTGAACTCACGTGTGGTGCACAACAAGCACAAACGTCAACGCCGTCAATAGTAACAATTCTTACGTTTTCAGTAAGTTCTAATTTACTACGATATTCGAGCGTTGTCAATTCTTTTTCGTCTGGAAAAGACGTATTTACTTTAATATTTTTATAAATAATATCGTTTGCTTCGTCTTCAATTTCATCAAGCTGTTCACGGGTTAATTCGCCGTTAAAATCGAACGTTACGTATTCATCATCAAGGTGAAAGCCGACGTTATCGTAGCCGTATTTTCTGTTTACAATACCAGAAATAATATGCTCACCCGTATGGTTCTGCATTCTTAAAAATCTTTTTTGCCAATCGATTTTACAGGAATACTCTTCATTTACTTTTATTTCTTCTTTTGATTTATGTATTATTTCGCCGTTTTCTTCCTGAACGTCAAAAATCACGGCTTCGCCAATAAAACCAGTGTCAGATTTCTGACCACCACCCTCTGGAAAAAAGGCTGTTTTATCCAATATAACGGCATAAAAGCCATCTCTTTTTTCACAAGAGATAGCTTTAGCGGTAAATTCTTTTATATAACTGTCTTTATAATATAATCTTTCTGTTTGCATTTTATCACCTATTAAAATAAGAACAATGATGTTGCGAGTAAGAACTGTGCTAAATAATAAAGAGCGTGATTTATAACTACGTTTACTCTTGTATTCTGACCTTCGCAGAAGTAAATTTTAGCAAGAACTGCATCTGATGCTAAAAATAATACCATACCAATAAACCTTACAAGTGACGATAAATCAAAATTATTATCAATAGCAATACCAAGTGAAATACCCGTTGCTAACATAAGAACACTTGTATAAACAATGCTTATTAACTTATCTTTACCAAAGTCTGCTTTAAACAGTTTTTCTGTAAGAATACAAAAAAACGGAGCACCTATAGCGCCCACAACACCACAGATTATAGAAATAGTTGAAACGCCATAAGTTATAAACATACCCGCAATAAAGAAAATATGACCTATAAGAAAGCTTATAAAACCAGCTTTTAAAAGTCCATTCTTTTCTGAAGGGAATATATATTTTGCATCAAGCCAGATATCACCCAAAAGACCACAAACTGCACCAGCAAAGAACAATAGTGCTAATTTTTCGGGGCAATTATCATTCTCATAGAACGCTGAAAATGCGGTCAGAATAAACAAGGCACTTGTTGTGGTTTTGAAAAACAAAACCTTTAATGATACCTCTGGTTTTCTTTGAGCTAAAAATAAAATCAGATTAATAATACCGAGTGCTAAACAAATATAGAACAACATTTTTTATCTCCTTACAATACAAAAAGTGAGTGTTTACTCAATATTAGCATATCATACAATAAAAATCAATGATATTATTAAGATTAAATTAAAAATTACCAAATTATGTTATTATTCTGTTGATTTATTTAATTTATTAGTGTAAAATCTTATATGTATTAATATGCAATAAATAAAGAGGAATTTTGTTATGGAATTTAAAAGAGTAAAAAACAAAGAAAACAAATTGAAGAAATTTATATCTTTTATTATCGTTATGGGTATTATATTAGCGCAGATACCTATTCTCATTAACGCTTATGTTTACGAGTATGCAAACAGATATGTATTAACTGTTGAAGAAACTAAAAACTATAATGTAGACTGCGTTTTAGTATTAGGTGCTGGTGTAAGAGACGGTGCTCCTACCCATATTTTACAAGAGCGAATTTTTAAAAGTGTAGAAGTTTTTAACACTGGTTGCACCAATAGGATTTTAATGAGTGGTGACCACGGAAGAGAAGACTATGACGAGGTTAACACTATGAAGCAATTCGCAATAGATGAGGCTGGTGCAGTTGCTACAAACATTTTAATGGACCACGCCGGTTTTTCTACTTATGAATCTATGTACAGAGCAAGAGAAATTTTCGAAGTAGAAAGTTTAATAATCGTAACGCAGGAGTATCATTTATACAGAGCGATTTATGATGCAAGAAAGTTAGGTCTTGAAGCTTACGGCGTATGTGCAGATGGTTATTATAACTTTGCACTCACAAAAGAGCTTTATAATGATTCACGTGAGTTTTTAGCGAGAGTCAAAGACTTTATTTGGTGCATAATAAAACCTGAGCCTACTTATTTAGGTGAAGTTATTCCTATTTCTTCACCAGGTGAAGCAACAGACGATAAGAATGTTTAACAAATAATTTTTTTGAGAGTTGTTTTATGGATTTTGATATTATTGTAATTGGTGCAGGGCTTGGTGGCTTAACGGCTGCTGCCTGTGCTACCAAGAATGGCAAAAAAGTTTTAGTTTTAGAAAGAAATCTGACACCAGGCGGTAGTGCAACAAGCTTTACACGTGGCAGATTTGAATTTGAAGCTTCTTTACACTCACTTTGCGGGTATTCAAACACGCAAGGTGTTGGTGACGTGCGCATTATTTTTGATGAACTTGGTATTTCTAACAAAATTGAATGGTGCAAGTTACCTACTGCATTCAGAGTAATTACAAAATCTAAAAACGGCGAAAAAATTGACGCCACTCTCCCCTTTGGCATTGAAAACTTTATAAAAGCTATGGAAGAATACGTGCCAGAGAGCACTGCTTCTTTAGAAAAGCTTTTTGACGTAGCAGAAGTTACTGTTGATGGAATAAACCATCTTTGTGCTACTGAAGAAAAAATCAATATGAGCTTTGCTAAAAATCTTTTAAAAGAGTACGGCAATTTTGTAAGGACTGCGCCTTACACAGTAAACGAAGTTTTCTCAGCTTTAAACATACCACAAAGAGCACGTGAAATTCTTTCTTCTTTATGGATTTTTCACGGCGTAGACTGTGACAGATTAAGCTTTACGGAATACATTCTCACACTTTATAATTATATTCAATTTGGTGGCTACGTGCCAAAAAACAGAAGCAGTGAAATTGCGCTTACACTCGCTGGTTTCATTGAAGATAACGGCAGTCAGATTTGGTTAGGTTCAGAAGTAGCAAGAATAATTTTTGAAAACAACGAAGCAAAAGGCGTTATTTTAAGTAATGGCGAAAAAATACTTTGCAATCACATTATTGCAAACTGCTCACCTACATTTGCATATTCAAAAATGATGAAAGCAACTGACGTGCCTGTTACTGCAACAAAAAGAAGTAATATGAGAACATTTGGTGCAAGAGGTGCCGCTATTTACGTTGGTTTAAACCGTTCTATGAACGATTTAGGCATAACCGACTGCAACACAATTATTACAGAAAGTGCTGACTCTTCTGTTCAGTATGATTTAATGAGAACTTTAAGCAGTAACAATATGTGTAGAGTATCTTGCCTTAACGCTATAAACCCAGAGGCTTCACCTAAGGGCACTGCAATTCTTACGTTTACTACACTTTTTACAGAAAACTGCTGGGCTAATATTGACCCTGAAAACTATTTTGAAGAAAAAGATGCTTTTGCAAAACGTATTATAAAGCTTTATGAGGACTCTTGTGGGGTTAAAATAAGCGAAAATATTGAAGAATTAGAAATTGCAACACCTTTAACCTTTGCAAGATATTTAAACACACCTCAAGGCGTAATTTACGGCTACTCTACTGACACCACTGACAATATGCTTTCTCGTTTTATGACAGAAGAAAGCGACTCTGACACAAAGGGTTTAAGATTTTGCGGTGGCTTCGGCACACAGGGTGCTGGTGTTCATTCTGCTATTGCTTCTGGCAGAAACACTTGCTACGCCACACTTTATGATATAGAAAAAGAAGATAAGGGGGTTAAATAGTGAAAGAAAAAGTAAGCGTTCATTCCCCCTCAAAAGATTTTTCTGAATTCATAAGAATTCCAGAAGCAAGAAAAAATGCTATTAACAATGCGCTTAAAACACCTGTAAGGAAAAATTTTAACGTTAACTCAACAGCAAATTTTCTTCACCCACAGGTGCAATATTTAAAAATAAGAGAAGTAATTGAACTTTCGAGAGATGAGCGTTGCTACGTTCTTTACCCCGACTCTGCTCACGGCACAGGAAAGTTAGCGTATTTCAGACCTGGGCAATACTTGAGTATTACACTTAACATTGGGCAATCGGTTCTCACAAGACCTTTTACAATCTGCTCATCTCCCCTTGACTCAAGTAACGACGACTTTTATATGATAAAAGTTAAAAAGGTTATGCACGGGTTTGCTTCAAATTACATTTTTAACAACTGGCAAAAAGGCTCTGAGGTTGTAGCCTCACAGCCACTCGGTAATTTTTATTACCAGGTTTTAAGAGACAACCCATTTTTAGTTGGTGCTACTGATAACGAAGGAATTCCAGCATTTTTATCTATGGCAAGAGCTATTGAAGAAAAATCGTTAAACGTAAAACTTACCCTCTTTTACAGTTGCCGTAAAAAACAAGATGCACTCTTTATGGATGAGCTTATTGAAATAAGTAAAACCACAAAAAACTTTAATATCGTATTTGTTTTCAGCGATGAAAAGGTAGAAAATTACGAGCGTGGTTTTATCACAAAGCAATTAATTGAAAAATATGCACCACCAGAAAAATACAGCGTATTTATAAACGGCTCAGAACAGCTTTTAAGCCTTATTTCTACACAGATTGCAGAATTGGGTTTAGAGAGAAAAGATATAAGACTTAACATTGGTAGTAAAAATAAAGAGGCTAAATTAATCCCCGATTTTCCCCCTGAATTCTTAGGTAAGACCTTTGAACTCAGAGTAAAAAAAGACGGAAAGGTTTTAAAAACCATTCCGTGTAATAGTGAAGAGACTATTTTAGTAGCACTCGAAAGAGCTGGAATAGAAGCACGTTCACATTGCAGAGTTGGTTCTTGCGGATTTTGTAAAGCAAGACTTACAAGAGGAAACGTGTTTATTCCAGAAGGAACTGACTCAAGAAGAATTTCAGACACTTCTCACGGCATTATTCACCCGTGTGTGTCGTATGCGACAAGTGACCTAACACTACATTTGTAGTGTTAGGTCACAGTTGTTAGGTGTTAGTTTTTAGTTGTTAGTTTTTAGTTGTTAGTATTTTCATTTTATGAAAGTGCCGACAATTTTTTATCATCTTTGCGTATAGGGTTATCATCAATATTTTCAGTCATATTCCATAATAGTAAAGCGTTGTTCTCGTGCTCGCCCTTGAGAATACTAAGCATATAAGTAAGTGGGAAAATACAGTAATTTAACTTAGGCGAAGCAATACAAACCTGTGCAGTTTCTTTATTCTCTCCAACCATCATCCACTTCCACTTGCGTTCCTGATAAAAAGCGTAACCATACCTTGCACCAAAAGCAACAGCTACATCTTCAATATCTTCATATGCCTCTGGAAATGGTTTGCCGTCTAATATTCCTGCAATCTTTTTGTTAATTTGTTCAACTACTTTATGATGATCTTGTCTATTGGTAAGTCTGAAATTTCTGTTAGTACCAATAGAAGTCTGCACCACCTCTATCAGCATATTTACATCCATTGGCTGAACATAAGGGAATTGACTTATAGATTTTGGTAGTTTGAAATTTTGGGTCTTGTGAAGAAGTTCTATATTGCCATCTGTAAATGAAAATCCAACGCACGCTTTGTTTTTTAACTGTTCGCTATAATTACCGTATTCAAGGTATTTTAAAATATAATTTTTGTAAACAGAGCGTACTTCATCAGAATCACCACTATATTTAATTGTAAAAGGAATATCACGAGTATCAAAAACTTCATAATGAACCCAATCCGAATCACTCTCCCAAAATACGAATGTGCCTACAAGTTCAACAAACCATTTTTTACTATCATTTTCACAGAGAGTAAAGTTTAATGCAACAACGTCATCTAAGCCGTGTTTGGTAATTTGCTCATCAATCCATTTTTTAAATGCATTATAATTTAATGCATCTCTTATTTTTTCTTTAAATATAAAACCCATAATAAAAACTCCTATTTATTGCTATATAAAACGCACTAATTTCACAAACGTTATGCGGATATAAGACAAGGTGGCGGTTCTATATCTTACGCTGTCCAATGTCTTTCGTTAATTTGAATATACCAAATTTCATAAAACAAATCAAGTAATATCGAAATCTTCAACAAAAGTCCATAAAAGTGTTGAAAAACAACTCAGTAACATATTCAATAACTACTTTTTTCTATCATATCTTCCGTGTTAATAAACGCTTCACTTGCAACTCGTAAACCTAGACTAAATGCATTTGTAAAAAGTTGTTCGTTACCTAAAAACTCACTTTCATCTACACAAGCTATATATTTTTCTAAAATTATCTTTTCATCATCATTCAAAGTTTTTAAAAGGTTATTCAGATTTTTCTCTTTCAAGTCCTCAAGTTCTTTTAATTTATGGGTTGTAAACTCCGAAAGTATTTCACTCTCAATGTTTCCCCTACATAAATCCATAATTATATTTTTCACAAATCATACTCCTTTCAATTTGTTTGTTATTACAACAACACAATTTTGTGTTATTGTCAACACATTTTTGTGTTTTTATGTATAATAAGCACAGGAGTTGATTATATGCAAAAATACATTTATTCCCGAATAAGAGATTTGAGAGAAGATAAGGACTTAACTCAAGAAGAATTAGCTAAGATATTAGGCAAACAACTTACAACTTATAGAAGATGGGAATCGGGAGAAACTGAAATTCCTACACACATTCTAAAAAAGTTATGTGAATTTTACAATGTTTCTGCTGATTTCATTTTAGAATTCACCGACACACCAAAACCTTTAAAGTAAAAATCAATTATAAAAAAACAACTACATTCTTTCAATTAAAACACAAATGAAAGAATGTAGTTTTTTGCTTTTAAATCATTTTTTAGGTATAAATGGATTTTCACCAAAAAGAAACATTGCTTCTAAAAATTCTTCTTGTGTGGGGTATTCTTTGCCGTTAAATTCTTCATACCACAATGTTTTTATATGTTCATCGTTTGATTTATCAATTCTTTCTTTTAATAAAATTATATATTTTTCTAAAACTACTTTTGCACCCTCTAAATCAGTGCCACATCTTTTCGCTATTTCGTTGTAATAATTTTCATAAAAATTCATTGAACCACACCTTTAAGTTTGTTGTAGTATTTTATACTACTTTATACTATTTGTCAATATTTAAAGAGATAATATGCTATATTCTGCTCATAGGAGTGATAAATTATGAAACCACTTAAAGAAAAAATAAGTATTACGATTGATAGCGATATTTTAGAAAAACTTCGTGAATATGCAGAAAATGATGACCGTTCATTATCACAATATATTAATCTTGTTTTAAAGAAACATTTAGAAAACATTGAAAAGAAAAAATAACAAAAATAACCTATAAGTAAATTGATTACTTGTAGGTCATTTTGTTTAGTATGGATAGCGCGAGAGCAAGCTTAAGCCCCTACGGTTGTGGGAGTTAATTAATTTTTCCACCGACTGACTGCAATTTTGGAATTTTACTCGTGGCGAAGAACTCTCCACCATCGCAAGCGATGGTCCCCCTCTCTTCGAAGAGAGGCGTTTTTTGAAATGCAGAATTTTAATAGTATAAAACAACTACATTCTTTCAATTAAAACACAAATGAAAGAATGTAGTTTTTGTTATACGTATCAATTATAACCAAGCCGTAAGGCTTCCGAAATTCTGCATTCTGCATTATGCATTCTGCATTCAATTAAAGTCATCAAACTTCTCTTTAACCTCAGTTTTTACCATTGGTTTTGGTTCTACTGGAGTTGTTTGCTGAAGTCCGCCTTGTTTTTTCATTTCTGTTAATTTAAAAGCAATAGCGGCGTTCTGAACTTTGATTTCATCAACCATTTCTCTTATATCTGCTTTTGTTTTAAGAAGCATTGCAAACAAGAAGCCTATTGAACCAAAGAACATTGTTCCGAAAACAACAATGTAAACACTGAAGCTGTTTGCATCTACTAAAGCTAATAATAAAAGTAAAGGTACTACTAATGTTATAGCAACAAAAGCAAGTGTTATTAAAGCAATTTTACCTTTTGACATATTACTCATTCTCCTTTGCGATTCGTTTTAAGCCTTCAAAGCCTATTTTTACTGACTCAAATACATCCATATCATAGCATAAATCCTGCTCAATTACAATATATTTAACGCCGATTTCTTTACAAGCTCTGTAGCAAGCGCCAAGGTCAATATTACCTGTGCCACACTCTGCAAAGCGTTGCTCGTTATTCACAATTCTCATATCTTTAAAGTGGCAAACTTCTACTCTACCCTTTAACTTTTTAATATATTCTGCAGGGTTTACACCGCCGACCTGCATCCAGTATGTATCTGGAATGAAATCCATTGTAGTTTCTTCAATAAGTCTTTCAAAGGTTCTTTTGCCATCGTTAACTTCAAATTCAAAAGCGTGGTTGTGGTAGCAAAGCTTTTTGCCTTGCTTCTGCATTTTTTCGTCGATTTCATTACACTTATTGATAAATCCCCACACGCCTTCAAAACTGTCGTGAAGGTTAAATGGCATAGCACCAATACCGATATTTTTACAGTTAATTAAATCGTGCTCTTTAATTAATGCATCTAAGTCGTTTTTCATTCTGTCATAAGGCTTATGAGTAACACAAACCTCCATATTATATTTTTTAACGAGTTCGCCTACTATTACAGGGTCAATAGGGCCTATTGCAGAAATCTGAATTACGTTACAGCCAATACTCTGTAAGAATTTTAAGGTTTCTTCAAAATCTTCTGCAGTCTGACATTTGTCTCGTAAAGTAAAGAGTTGAACACCTAATTTAATTTCGCTCATCAAAAACACTCCTTAGACATTTAAAAGTTGAATAATAATATTATACATATTTTACCATATATTTTTGTAAAGTAAAGAGAAAATTTTATTAACAATTGATTTTTCATAAACAATATACTAAAATTATAATGTTGATTTAATCTGATTTAAGTAAAGGGGATTTTTTATGGATGTATCTGTAATTTTAAAAACCGTGATTTCGCTTATAGCTTCACTTATTACGCTTATAAGCTCAATTTCACCTACACCACCAAGCGTTGATAATAATGACGCTAATACTGGTGGCACTGAAAACAATGTTTTTCATAACACAACTATAACACAGGTTGAATTTGATGAAGGTAAATTTAAAATGGGAAAATATGATTTAATTGTTTCACCAGATGGTAATGACGCTAATAAAGGCTCACTCGAAAGCCCTTTAAAAACACTTAAAGGTGCTAAAGAAAAATTAAAAGCCTTAAAGGGTGTTACAAATGAAGAAATAACTGTATGGTTCAGAAGTGGCACGTATTTATACACTGAAGAATTAAGCTTTGATTCTTCTGACTGCAGTAACGTTACATATCGCTCATATCCTGACGAAGAAGTTATATTTACCGGTTCAGTTGATTTCACAGAATGGACTCCTACAATAATTAATGCAACAAAAGCTTTTGTTACAGACGTTGACACTGACAGCCTTTATTTCCGTTCACTTTTTAAGGGTGATGAAAGACTTTCTATCAGTAAATGGCCAAAAACAGGTTGTTTCACAGTTACAGATGCTAAGGATGAAGATGCATTTGACCTTGATAACGAAAGTGGTTTCTTTGATTTACACGCTGCTTTTTACACAGACAAAGTAAGAGATTTCAAAAATCTTTCTGACGTTAACGTAAGAATTTTGCACAAGTGGTGCGATGATATTCTTCCACTTCATTCTACTGACCCAAATACCGGCAGAGTTGAACTTACAAAACCTGCTGCTATGACAATTGAGGTTGGTGACAACTTCGTTTATGAAAACGTAAGAGAAGCTTTAACAGAACCAGGTGAATGGTATCTTGACAGAACAGAGAAAAAGCTTTATTACATTCCACAACAGGGCGAAACTGCAGAGAGTCTTACACTTTCTGCTCCTGTAACAGAAAGCTTTTTTAACATAAATGGTGCTTCTGATATTACCTTCAGTGGTATTGATTTTAAAAATACTGACTGGGATTTTGTTTCAGGTACAAAGTGGAACTCATCTCTTAATACAGAGCATCCGCTTTACGCAAAAATCAAATACAATCCAACTCACCCACAGGCTGCATTTGAAACACCTGCTTCAATTTACATTACAAATTCTTCCAGTATTAACTTTATAAACTGTGAATTCAAAAATATATCTAACACAGCAATTAAATATGATGTAGGCTCAAAGGATTCGGCAGTTTCAAGTTGTTTATTTGACCAGATTGGCGGTAACGCAATTTTTATTGATGGTCCATTTGTAATACCAGCAAAAACAAGCAATATTGACGTTACAGACTGCCACATAAAATATTACGGCAGAATTTATAATAACTCTATTGGTGTGCTTATTACACACGCTACTGATTGTGATATTACTTATAATGAAATTCACGATGGCTGGTACACAGCAGTTTCTGTTGGTTGGAACTGGGGATACACTGATAACCCAACTAATAATATCAAAGTACAAAACAACTTAATTTATAATATCGGTAACGGCTGGCTTTCTGATATGGGTGGTATTTACACTCTCGGCATTCAACCAGACACAGTTTTAAGCGGTAACATTATTCACAACGTTGGTTGCTACGAGGGTAGCACAGGCTACGGTGGCTGGGGTGTTTACCTTGACGAAGGCTCAAGCTACATAACAGTTGAAAAGAATCTTGTTTACGATTGCTCTTCTAACTCACTTCATCAGCACTATGGTAAAGACAACTTAATTAAAAATAATATTTTTGCTTTCAGTGATGATGGTCAGATGCTTATTACAAGACAAGAAGAACACAACTCACTTTTCCTTTATAACAACATTTTAGTCGGCAACAATGAAGCTATGTATGATAACGCCGTTGATGAAGATTGGTTTATTGATAATAACAATCTTTACTGGGATTACGAAAACGGAGAAAAGGTTTTTTCTAACAGTGATATCTCAGTTAAAAAGATGCAAAAACGTGGTTATTATAACAATGGTGTATTTGCTGACCCTAACTTTAAGGATGCAGAAAACCGTAATTTCAAATTAAACTCTGACTCCCCTGCATTTAACACAGGCTTTGAAGCGTGGGAATATGAAGCGGGAACAAGAATAAAATATTAATTCGCAGAGCGAATTAATATTTTGAATGCAGAATGCAGAATGCACAATTCATAATGCATAATTTCGGAAGTCCTTCGGACTTGATTATAAATATTGTTTTATAAAATGAATTCTATCATTTTTAGTTTGCAATAACTTTAAATGATAGAATTTTTATTATGTATTTTATAGTTTTAATATTAAATTTTTTCAATATATAATCAGTAGAAACGAAAAGATAAATTAACTGTTACAACAATTATTATAATTACGGCGTAGCCTCAAAATTCTCAATGCTCAATAGCCTTCCCCAATTCTGCATTTTGCATTCTGAATTCTGCATTATATTAACATTTTCCCAGAATTTATTATATATATAAAACAAATGAGAAAATTGCGATTTGGCAAAATTTAACAAAAGTTATAAACATTTATGTTTTTTCTTTACAAAATAAACATATTATGCTACAATGAAGATGCAGAGAGTTACGGAAAAGTTTCGCTTACAGCTCAAAACATTCTCGCAATATAAATTTAGGGGGTTCAGTTATGTTAAAATTTATGTGTTCGAAAAAAGGCTTCTCATTAGTTGAATTAATGATTGTTGTTGTAGTAATTGGCATTCTTGTTGCAGTAGCTGTTCCTGCATATAGTTCAGTAATGGCTGCGAGTAACAAAAAGGTCTGTGCTCTTCAGATGAGAGAATTGCAATCAGAAGCTAAAAACTGGTGTGTTGACAATAATTTTAATGGTGATTATAACTATAAAATAATCTCTGTTGATGGTGAACCTTTAATTCAGTCATATGTTTTACCTCTTGACCAGGGTTCTTTGGATTCTTTGTTAGTAGATATTCACAACGGCGATGTTTCATGTTGCCCAAGTGGCGGAACATATTACTTCACTGTTATTCCTCAGAATAGTGGTATTCCTAAAATAGATATTTTCTGTGATTGTGAAGCTCATAATCCTGATGGCAGAGTTCCTGAAGCAGCGGGTTGATTGAATTAGAGTGCTGAGTGCTGAGTTGTGGGTCTGCGACGCTATTAAATACAATTAAAAACAACTACATTCTTTCATTTAAGGTAAATTAAAATGAGAGAATGTAGTTTTTATTACTCTATATATATAATTATAATCATAATCAAGCCGTAAGGCTTCCGAAACTCAGCACTTTGCACTCAGCACTCAGCACTAAAAAAACTCTTGCATTTTAAATGGTATTATGTTAAAATACACTAAACGCATTGAGCAAGAGAGTAGAAAGCAGTTTTTGTTCAGAGAGAAGTGCCTTGGCTGTAAGCATTTTCGTAAAACACTTTTGAAGTTCACTTGTGAGCGGTGTGGTTGAAATTAAGTAGGCTACAACGGGAGTAACCGTTACATTACAAAAGAGTGTTTGCTCTATGGTGAAAATTCACTTATGCAAAAATAAGGGTGGTACCGCGGAGATGTCTTCGTCCCTTTTGGGATGGGGCGTTATTTTTTTGTCTCAGAGTGAGTGTGTTCGAACCAGATATGGTTTAATACAGTCACTTTTCCCTGTAACATCGTTAAAACTCTTGAAATACGACAGTATTCCTGCGAGTTTTGCCTTGTTACAGAAAAAATTGCCAAGTATTAAACTTCGCAGAACCTGAAATGTCCGAGTTTGCGTGCATTTTGGATTTTATTTGGCGAAGGTATACTGACGTATATCAAGACAAAAAAATACAAAAGGTGCGTGAAATCGGACATTTAAGGCATATTTGGTTCGAATACACTCACTCTCTACCCTACCCTATCATATATATTTTGAAAGGAAGAACTAAAATGCTTGAAAACGCTAACGCTTTAAAAGAACAATTTTTAGAAAAAGTAAATAGTGCCTCTTCTTCAGCTGAACTCGAACAATTAAGAATTGAGTTCCTCGGTAAAAAAGGCCCTATTACTTCTCTTATGAGCGAATTAAGAAACATTCCTAATGAGCAGAAAAAAGAAGCTGGTCAGATTATCAATGAAGTAAAACAATTCATTGAAAAAACACTTACAGAAAAAAATGAAGAAATCAAAAAGGCAGAAGAAGAAGCTCTTATTAATTCTGCTGAAGATTATGACGTATCTTTCCCACTTAATGAAGATAAAGGTTCATATCACCCAATTACTCTCGTTCAGAGAGAGGTTGAAGATATTTTTGCTGGAATGGGCTTTTCAATTGAAGACTATGATGAAATAGTTGACGATTACCACTGCTTTGAAGCACTTAATATTCCAAAGCATCACCCAGCACGTGATATGCAGGATACTTACTACTTAAGCTCAAATCAGCTTTTAAAAACTCACACCTCTGCAGCACAGAACGCTATTCTTATTAAATATAAGAAAGAGCTTGAAGCTGGTAGACCAATAAGAGTTATTTTCCCTGGCAGATGTTTCAGAAATGAAAAAATTGACGCTTGTCACGAAAACACATTCTTCCAGATGGAAGGTATTATGGTTGATAAAGATATTTCTATTTCAAACCTTATTTACTTTATGAAAACTATGCTTTCAGAAGTATTTAACCGTGATGTTACAGTTCGTTTAAGACCTGGCTTCTTCCCATTCGTTGAGCCTGGCTTTGAGCTTGATATTCAATGCCTTATCTGCGGTGGTGACGGTTGCCCATCTTGTAAGGGTTCAGGCTGGCTTGAGCTCTGCCCTTGCGGTATGATTCACCCTAACGTTCTTTCAATGGGTGGCATTGACCCTGAAGAATACACAGGCTTTGCTTTTGGTTTAGGTCTTACAAGACTTGCAATGATGCGTTATGGCATTAAAGACATTCGTGTATTTAACAGCTGTAGCTTAAAATCACTTTCACAATTTACTAACAGAACCTTTGTTGATGATGAAAAGGAGGGTAAATAATGTTTGTTTCAATTAACTGGATTAAAGAATATGTTGACCTTTCTGGTCTTGACATTAAAAAGCTTATTGAAAGCTTTACCCTTGCTACTGCTGAGGTAGAAGACATCATTGTTAAAGGTGAAGATATTAAAAACGTTGTAGTTGGTGAAATTCTTTCTATTGAAAATCACCCTAATTCTAAAAAGCTTCATCTTCTCAAGGTTGATGGTGGCGACAGAGTTTATGACGTTGTTTGCGGTGCACCTAACGTAAGAGAAAATATGAAAATTGCTTTTGTTAAGGCTGGTGGCAGAGTTCCTGCTGGCGATATTACAAAAGCTACTGTTGCTGGTTACGAATCAGAGGGTATGTGCTGTTCAGCTTATGAACTTGGTCTTTCTGATGATAAATCTGGTCTTATGGAAATTGACGTTGCCGTTCCTAACGGTACAGATTTAAAAGAGATTTACCCTATTGATGACATTATTTTCGAGGTTGATAACAAATCACTCACAAACCGCCCTGACCTCTGGGGTCACTATGGTATTGCACGTGAATTCTCAGCTCTTTCTGGCAGAGAATTAAAACCTCTTAATCTTTCAGATTTAGCATATAGCGGTGACGAAAAAATTAAGGTTACAGTTGAAAGACCTGACCTTGTTTACCGTTATTCTTGTGTTAAGATGGATAACATCACAAAAAATGTGAGCCCTCTTTCAATGCAAATTCGTCTTTACTACTGCGGTATGCGTGGTATTAACTTACTTGCTGACCTTACAAACTACATTATGCTCGAAATGGGTCAACCAACTCACGCTTTTGATGGCAACAAGATTGACGAAATTAAAATTGGTACACCAGACTCTGACTGTAAATTCACTACTCTTGATAACACAGAAAGAGATATTACAACTGACACACTCTTAATTAAGAACGCTACAACACCAGTTGCTATTGCTGGTATTATGGGTGGTCTTGATTCTGAAATTGTTGGAGACACAAATTCAGTTGTTCTTGAATGTGCTAACTTTGACGGTGTTTCTGTTCGTAAATCATCTTCAAGACTCGGTCTTCGTACAGATGCTTCTGCAAGATATGAAAAAATGCTTGACCCTGAAATGACTGTAACTGCTGCAAAGAGATTTGCATATCTCTTACAATCTATTGACTCAGGTGCTCGTGTTGCTTCTCAATTAACAGACGAATACACAAAGAAATACCCTGAAATTGAAATTGACTTCAATAAAGCTTATGTTGATAAATACACAGGTATTGATATTTCTACTGAAAGAATCAACACAACTCTTAAGAGTCTTGGCTTCGAGGTTACAATGACTGGTGATAACTTCCACATTAAAGTTCCATCTTGGAGAGCTACAAAGGACGTTACAATTAAGGCTGACATTATTGAAGAAATTACCCGTATTTATGGTTACGATAACTTCTCAATTATTACAACTAAGAGCCCTTTAAAGCCGGTAAGAAGCACAGCAGTTCGCTCTGAAAGTAATGAAATTAAAGATATTTTAGTTAAGCACTACAATCTTCACGAGGTTCACTCATATATCTGGGGTGATGTAAGAAGATATAAGAAGCTTGGCATTGAGGTTGAAGATAACGTAAAAGTTCTTAACATCGAAAGCTCTGATAACGGTACAATTCGTAACTCAATGCTTCCGACTCTTTTGGTTGCAGTTTCTGACAACAAAGATTTTAAAGAAAGCTTTGGTATTTTTGAAATAGGCAGAGTTGTTAAAGGCTTAAAGGCTGATGGCACTGCAAACGAAAGACGTTCTTTAGGTGTAGTTCTTTTTGATAAAAAAGGTTCTGAAAAAGATTTATATTTCAAAGCGCTCAATATGGTTAACACTCTTGTTCTTTCAATTAAGCACGTGGCACCTGAATTTAACAAAGTTAAACCTACTCACGCTTATGAGCATCCAAAGAACACTGCAGAAATTCTTGTTAGTGGCAAAAACGTTGGTGTGCTTCACACACTTCACCCATCGGTTTTAACTAAGCTTGATAAAACTGGTAAAGCAGTTTGTGTTGAAATTGATATTGACAATTTAATTGACGTTTCAAATGGTAACATTTCATTCGTTGAGCCATCTACTCAGCAATCAACTTACTATGACCTTTCTTTAGATATTTCTAACGGCGCTAAATTCTCAGAACTCAAAAAATGCTGGGAAGCTTTAAGCTTAGAAGAGCTTACAAGCGTTAACGTTATTGATACGTTCGAAAAAGATGGTGTTAAGAGTATTGCTATTAGATTTATTTTCTCATCTAAAGAAAGAACTCTTGAAATGGAAGAGGTTCAAGGTTGGATTGACACTATTTTAGAAAATCTTTCTAAGATAAACGTTGCTCTTAAGAAATAATTTAATTATTTGTCGAAATTTCTTAATAATTTACTGTTGTAATTTTCTTTATAATAGTTTATAATAGAAATATAATTTTTATAGGAGGTGTTCTTATGACAGATAAAACCATTCAATTTGCGATAAGAGATGAGCACGAAAAGGAAATGAGAGATATTCTCATTCAGGTTTATAATGCACTTGTAGAGAAAGGTTACAACCCTACCAGCCAGCTTGTAGGTTACATTTTGTCGGAGGACCCAACCTACATTACAACTCACAACAATGCAAGAAGTTTAATTCGTAAGATTGACAGAGACGAACTTTTACAAGCACTTCTCAAAACATATCTTAATTCATAAACTTCAATAACTAAGGAGTGTTTAGTTTGGCTAAATCAGAAACAAGTTTTCTCGAGTATAAAGGAAAACCTCTTGTTCGTAAGGGCAACACACTTTATTATGGTGATATGAATGACCCTTTCGTACTTATGCTCTCTATTGCAGATTCTCATGAGGTTCACGGCGTTCAGATTGCTGACAAGGTTACAGTTCAGCTTTTAAATACTGACCCTAACGTAAACCCATTAGAAGCTATTGTTAAAAAGGCTGAGAAAAAAGGTCTTTGGGCTGCAATGGATATAGGCGTTATTTGGCTTGAAAGAGCGCTTAAAGATGCACAATAACAAAAACCACAGTGGCGAATGCTACTGTGGTTTTTTGTTATTCTGCAGTGGTTAGTTGTCAGTGGTCAGTGAGTCAGTATTATAAAAACAACTACATTCGTTCATTTAAAGTGAAAATGAATGCACAAGTCCAGTAAAAACGGACAATAGAAAAAAGAACCCTCCTATGGTAGAATAAAACTATCATAGGAGGAATTTTTATGTCCAGAGAGTATCGACACATAAGTGAATATGAAAATGAAA